>PUNU01000166.1 GCA_003551865.1 Syntrophomonadaceae bacterium | reverse complement strand
TTGCTAAGCTTTTTTTATTCAGTTACGCCGGCAAAAAGGAGGGCATGGCTGAAATCCCGCCGCGATCGGTAAACCGGTAAGGAGAAAGGGATAAAGCGGCCGGTGCCGCATCGATGCCAGAGACGGACCCCGCAGCAATCCGGCCCTTGGACAAGCCGCCGGGCAAATATTTTGATCTCTTCCCGCAGTAATAGTCAAAAGAACCGGGCTGCCGCAACGCCCTACAGGAAAAACAAAGCCTTTTTAAGAATATTGCCCGGACAAAGCCGACCGCCACATCAATTCGGGGCAAAGGATTTACCTCCAATATAATATATATTCTATAGTTTTACTATCATTTTAGAACTAATTTTACCTCCCTTTGCAGTGACTGTCAAGCAAATTTTTGCAGAAAATCGCGGACCCCCTGCCAAACTCCGCCTGTTTTATCACCCGCCTACCGGCACCTGTCACCGTAGAGCGAGTTTCTTGCATAGTGATTCCTGCATTTTCAGTACTGAAGGCCCGATTTGCATATCCTATGCAAGATAAACCATTAATGGTGGCTTATAATTATCTCCGCTCGCCTGGAATTGTTAAGGCTCGTCTGCAGGCTTCCCCGGGCAGCCTCGACATTTGACACCAAGGTCTGCAGGTCTCGGACCGTCCCTTGCTTTTTTGGGGACACGTTACAAGAACATGTCCCCGAAGGCAATCCATCTTTTAACACCGGGGGGAGAGGATCACCTCCCCCTCACCCCGGCCCTCTCCCCCCGGGGGAGAGGGAGAAAACAGGTCATTCGATAAAAACTCCCTTCCCGGTACTCAGCAGACAAAGGTTACAGCAAAAAATTCGGTAACTACTCAGCCTATTATCCTTGTTGAATGAAAAGCGGCACCATGGGGACGGTTCGAACGTCCCCACTACTGTGGATTCTAACCTCTGACTTCTATTAAGGGAGACGGTGGAACCGTCCCCTGTGGCTTAGCGGACAAGGCCTGAGCAGTTACGCCAAATTACGCTCTTAGCAAGTAGACGAAGCACTAGTAGTAATCAAGCAGATATGATTTTCTGTCAAACAATCGCCGAACTGCCCGGTAAAGTTTAAGTGTGTGTAAGAAATTGGAGGGTCTGGCAAACAAGTAGCGGGCGTAGTGACCTAAGCCGCTGCGGGTTAACTGCCCAAAATGATAGGTCTTGGCCCACAAGGAGGCCAGTTCACTATAGAATTCATCCAGGGGCAGGCGGGTGGGGATAACAGCGTGCAAAAAGTCAAAAAGCCGGCATTCAGTGGTGATCAGTTTGTCTTTCATCTCTTCATAAAGTTCCGTGCCGGGTAGAGGTGTAAGGACCGTATAAGAGGGTATTCTGACATCCAGGCGGCGCACATAATCAAACAGCCTCTGAAAATCACTGCGATCGTACTGCGGATTGACTATAAAAGAGGCCATCACCGATATATTTTTATCCTGCAGCCGCTTTAAAGCTTTTTCATTGTTAATGATGGTATTTTTCTTGTTATATTTATCAAGATTTTCTTGATTGATCTCCTCAAACCCAATCAAAACTGCTTTAAGCCCGGCCTCCGCCCATAAATCGACCAGCTGGGGCTGCCTGACAATATCGTCGCTGCGGGCCTGGATAACAAACTCTTTTTGTGTTCCGGCTTTTAAAAGCTGACGGGCAATGTTTTCCGCCCGGGGGATACTGCTGAAGAAATTATCGTCTGTAACAAAGATCGCTTTGCCCGGGATACTCTGAATTTCTTCCACCACCCGGTCGGCACTTTTCAAGCGCTGCCTGCCCCGGTAATATTTCCAGACACTGCAAAACTTGCACCGGTAGGGACAACCCCTGGCTGTTTCCAGGGCGTAAAGCGGCCGGCGGAAACCGTGGTAATAGTGCCGGCGGTAGGAGTCCACCAGCCGGCGGTCCGGGTAGGGCAGTGTATCCAGATCCCCGATCATCGGCTGCATTTCCGTTTGATATTGCCTTCCTTCATGATTCAACACAAGGCCCCTGACTGTATCCAGATCACTGCCTTCTTTAAGGGCTTCAACTATCTCTTTAACTATACTTTCTCCTTCTCCACAAACCACTGCATCGATATAAGGAGTATTAAAATCCTCCGGGTTAATGGCGGCATGCTGCCCTCCTACAAAAACCACGGTTTCGGGGAGGACTTCCTTGATCCGTCGGGCCAGCTGCAAGGTATATTCTACATCCACGGTAAATGAACAGGAGATTCCACACATATGCGGTTTAAAGCTTGCCGCTTCTTTTACTATTCGCTTCGGCGGCATTATATCCAAAATTTTGACCTCTTCCTCTTCCAGGGCACCGGCAATCATCTCCAGCCCGATCGGTTCCACTTGAAAAACATCATGGAATCCCAATCCTTCAAACCGGCGTGGTTGGACGAGAAGAACACGCATAGTACACAGCCTCCCGTTCATTTAGAAGCTTTGATTGCGCAGACGCTTGACCCTTTCCTGAATCGGCGGGTGGGTGCTGAACAGTCCGCCTAAGCCTTTTGCCGAAAGTGGGTTGACAATGAACATATGGGAAGCGGCTTCATTTACTTGCAGCGGGCGCCGGCGCGCGTAGCTCTCCATCTTCTGCAAAGCGCTGGCCAGACCGTCGGGAGAGCGGGAAATTGCCGCTCCGGTGGCGTCGGCCTGGTACTCGCGAGCCCGTGATATGGCCATGCGGATTAAAATAGCGCACAGCGGGGCCAGGATCAGGGCGGCCAGTTTGATTAAAAACATTACCGGGTGGCCGCCTTCGCGGCGGCCTCCAAACATCATTCCGTACATACCGAACCGGGAAATGAACATCAGCGCCCCGGCAATCACCGCCGCCACTGTGCTGACCAGGATGTCACGGTTGCGAATATGGGCCAGCTCGTGAGCCAGTACTCCTCTTAGCTCTTCCCGATCGAGCATGCGCACCAGGCCCCGGGTTACGGCTACCACCGAATTATCGGGGTTGCGCCCGGCGGCAAAAGCATTGGGCTGGTCCGTCGGCATCAAGTAAAGCCCGGGCATAGGCATACCGCTGCTTGAAGTCAGCTCCCTCACTGTTTCATAGACCTGGGGTGCCTCGCTTTCTTTTAGCGGGCGGGAACGGGTCATGGTTATAGCAGCCTTGTCGCTGTACCAATAGGCAAAGAAATTTAGAACAAAGGCTGCAGCTAATGCTATAATTAAGCCCCAATCACCAAGGAGCAGTTCACCTGCCACCAGTAAAATCAAGGTTAGAAAGATCATTAAAAGCATGGTTTTTATATGATTGGCCATCTCTCAAGCCTCCTTTGCCGAACAATATCACCTGTACTTAATCATCTGTA
>PUNU01000130.1 GCA_003551865.1 Syntrophomonadaceae bacterium | reverse complement strand
GAATAGGTGCGAATTTTTTTGTCGGGATCAAACTGCAGCCTGTCGACCAGCTCTTCAACCCACTGGCGGTTGGCGGCCGCATAAAAACCGCCGGCATATTCGAGCAGGTCGCGGCCGCTCATTTCAGGGGAGTAACTCACTTCCGAGGGCACGTAGCCGACCCGGCGAAACAGTTTGCCGCCTCCCGGCGGTATGTTTTTGCCGTAGATCCTGGCCTCTCCGGAGGTGGGCCTGATCAAAGCCATCAGCAGGCGAATGGTTGTGGTCTTGCCGGCTCCGTTGGGGCCGATGAACCCAAATATCTCCCCGTCTTGAACAGAGAGGCTTAAGTCAACAATACCCCGGCTCCTCCCGTAGTACTTGGTCAGCTCTTCCGTTTCAATCGCGTACACCGGTCACACCTCCCGTTTGCAAACCGGCCTCTCTGCAAATTATTCCAAAGACGCTTAGTGCCCTGTCAATTAAGTTTGTTACCGGTAGACAGGGTAACCGCCGGCCCCTGTTAGAAATTGTTCGCAGGGCCGGCCGCTCTATAATTACCGGGCCCGCAAAACCCTGCCGGCCAGGGGCCGCGGAACCGCCTTACCGTTTCGCACAACCTCGCTCCCGTTGATATAAACCCGCTTGATGCCCGAAGGCCGCCTTTCAAGATCAGCGGGCGAGGTGTTGTCTCTTACCTCATTATAATCAATCAGGGTAAGGTCTGCGAAGTACCCTTTTTTAATTTCACCGCGATCCTCTATCCCGAAACGCCGGGCCGACCCTGCTGTCATTTTATGGACCGTTTCCTCCAGGGTAAGCAGGCCCAGGTTTTTATGAAAATGTTCAATTACCCGGGGAAACGCCCCAAACGCGGCCGGGTTCTGCAGGCCTTTTTTCCTGATGATTGCATCTGTTTCAAAAAGGTTCAGGGGGTGGGAAGCGACCCGGTGGAGAACAGCTTCGTCGCCGGGGGCCCCGTTATATTTATGCATCAGGCAGAGGGCTTTGCCTGAGCTCAATTCACTTATTTTCAAGTAGGCATCAAAAACCGAGCTGCCCATATGCCGGGCAATCTCACTAAAAAACATCCCGTTGTAGCGATCCGCTTCAGGATGGCCGCCCGACAGGAGCTGGATATCTTCCAGGCCAAAACCGAGCAGCCTGGTAATAAAAGCTACTTCCAGCTTGAGGCGGCGGCGGGCGGCCTTATTTTTAAAATTATGCTCGATATTGTTTAAAAACCAGGTTGGATAAATAATATAAACCGTGGTGTTGCCGCAGGTATGGGGAAAGCTGTCGAAAGCAATATCCAGGTCTGCGGCCGCCTCCTCGATCATCTGCAGGCCCCTCTCGGCGGTCGGCCAGGTTTTTGTGCCGACAAAAAGCAAATGGGAGATCTGCATTTTAACTCCCGTCCGGCGGGCCATATCAAGTGCTTCCCGGAGGGCCTGCAGATTATGGGGCTCGCCGCCGAAGAGCTTTAAGGGATAGGCCCCGGAAAGCCGGGTATAAGCCTTTAAGTGAACCGTGAGCAGGCGGCCGAAACTTTGGGCCAGGGCTGCGAATTCTTCCAGTTCCCTGATTTCGGAGAATATTCCCGGAGCATAGCCCAGCCCCAGGGAAATCCCGTAAGCCCCGTCTTCCAGGGCCTTTTCCATTAAATTAACCATTGCGGAAAGGCCCTCTTTGCCGGGATAGTCATAGTTGTGGCCAAACATGGAAAACCTGAGGGCGCCGTGCCCGGCCAGCATGGCCAGGTTGAGGGCAAGCCCTTTGCCTTCCAGGTGATCCAAAAAAGCGCCCATCGTCCCCCACTCAAAGGAGATTGGGCGTTCAGCCAGAAATTCCGAAGTCAAATTCACAAGCTCATTGTGCAGCGACTCCGGGACCAGAGGAGCGGGCGAATAGCCGCAGTTGCCGCCGATAACCGTGGTAATGCCCTGCTCCACCAGCGGGGACAGGATTTCCGGGTGCTCTTTAAGCGGCAAGATCCAGTCGGCGTGGGAGTGCATATCAATGAAACCGGGGCAAACTGTAAAGCCCCCGGCATCAACTACTTCCCGGCTGTTTTCTTCCACCGCTTTGCTGTCGGCTTCGCTTTTTAGCACCGCCTCTATTTTCTCATCTTTTACCGCCACTGAGCCTTTATAAGCGGGCTCCCCGGAACCGTCTACTACAGTACCGCCCTTGATTAGAAAATCATAGTTCACCTGTGTTTCTTCCTTTCTTGCTTTTTATTTTTTCACGGCCCCGGCCAGCACTTCCACCAGCTCCAAAACCCGGCGGTCCTGCTGGAGCAAGCCTTCACGGCAAAACGGGCAGGCTGTCACAATTGCCGTTTCTTCAGGAAACTCCTTAAGGCGGCGCTTCGCTATGGCCGCGGCAGTTTGGGGAAAGGAAAGCTGAAACATCCTGCCTCCGCCGCAGCAGCGGGTGCATTCTCCCGATGCCGGGGCCTCTTTAATCGTTATCCCGGGTATTTTCTGCAGCAGTTCACGCGGTTCGCTTATTTTTTTGGCAGTACGGGCCCAGATGCAGGGGTCGTGGTAGCTCACCCGCTCAATCCCGGCTCCTTCCAGCTCAAGCCGGCCTTCCCTGACCAGGTTTAAAAAATAGGTCGGGCCGTCCACTATCTCCATGGCAAGCTTCTGCTCCCAGGCCGGATAACGGTCGGTAAAAGTATGCCAGCACTCCGGGCAGTTTGTGACAAGCACCGCAGCACCGCTTTCCTCAAACTTGCGGCGGTTCTCCGCTGCAAGCTGAGCGGCCAGTTCCATGTCGCCCCAGGTCTCGGCCGGATAGCCGCAGCAGTCTTCTTCGATCATCCGGTAGCCCACCCCGGCCTCTTCGAGTAAAAACGCGGCAGCCTCGACCGCCCCGGGATTGTTGGCCAGCGAGGTGCAGCCGGCAAAAAAGAGCACTTCCGCATTTTTTCCGGAAGCCCGCACGAAGCAGGTCTTCTGCCCGTAGGGGCTGCTGTATTTTTTCAGGTTGTTCAGGTAGGGGGCCCAGGCCGGCAGCCTGATTCCGGCAGGTCCGGCATCCAGGCGGCTGAAGAGCAGTTCGTCGCACAGGTTAAGCTCGGCAAAAGGACAGTGGATTGTGCAGCCCCGGCACCCGAGGCAGTTTGCCACCGCTTCCAGCAGATCTTCGTCCCAGCTCAATTGATCCCGCTTGACCAGGGCCGCCAGCCTCGCCTTGCCCGACGGGGCCACCGCTTCACGGCCAAGCACCTGGACAACCGGGCACTCGTTACGGCACATGTTCGGGCAGAGTGTGCAGTTGAGCAGCTGCTCCATGTTTACTTCCGCCATTTCTGCACCTCCCCGAGGCCCAGTTTGCCCGGGTT
>PUNU01000154.1 GCA_003551865.1 Syntrophomonadaceae bacterium | reverse complement strand
TTGTAGTATTAAATTCTTTCTCCAACCGGGCAAAAAGCTTCTCTTTGTTTTTTGCGGTAAAAAAAAGAAAGCGGGGACCGGTGCGAACCAGGATCATGGCATTGCTCCTCTTTCGGGCTTAAAGCAGCCGCCCGTTCATTTCTTCATATTTTCTTTCCAGGTTGGTGCCCATGGGATAGGGCAGATGATAAACGCACCACGAAGGATAACAAATAATGTTGATGGTCTTCAGGCCGTTTAAAACACACAGACACTCCTGACCTTCACGGGGGCAATCCAGGTTATGGCCGTACAGCCCGTAATCAGCCAGCGGTGGAAGATCTTCCAGGCAGTGAGCCAGCCCCAATTTGTACCCTTTAATACTGATTATATATCCGTCGGGAACAATATGAATCCTTTTAACTTCTTCCCTCAACAAGCTTTCCAGGTCGTGGTTGCCGGGGACAATGTAAATATCTTTAGCAGCTGAATTCTCCAAAGCACGAAGGAAAGGCACCACTTTTTTCCGGTAATCCTCAATCAGTTCAGGGTCAAGCTCCAGCTTTATATCGTCGGCCAAATCCCCGGTGTGTACAATAACCTCCGGTTTTAAAGTTTCAATAAGGTTAATTAACGAAGGGTAAGCAAAAGAAGGGGTGTCGCTTAAATGCAAAATAAGCCCCTCTTCCGTTTCCCTGGCGACCTCAATCTCCGGGGTAACGTAATAGCCCTTAAAAAAGTAATTGATAACACCGGGTATACTTTTCAAGCAGCCTTTCATTCTGGTTTTTTGCTCCATTTCACTTGATTCTCCGTAGAACATATCAATTTTACCCTGTAAATATAATAACAGAGTACAGCTACATATTAAAGTAACAGCAAATAACCGGAGTAATTATTTGACTGCCAGTTTAAAATTGTGGTATTGTTTTTTTACTATCACCCCTATTCTACACTACGGAGGCAGACATGGAACAGCGAGGAATTGAGCATTACCTGGAAGCGGCCGACCGCTCCGCCGGCTGGCACCGGGATCACCAGGCAGCCATGAAAAAATGCCGGTTTGATACCATCGCCGTGCACGGCGTATATTCCATGCAGGAAGCGCTTGACTTCAATCAGGGCTCGATCATCGAGCCCATTTATATGTCCACATCCCAGGCTTATCGGGATGCAGACGAAATGGAAGCGGCGCTTTCTTACCGTATCCCGACATGGTGCTATTCCCGCATTGCCAATCCAAGTATCTACTACCTGGAAGGGGTCCTGGCGCTTTTGGAAGGTTACGGCGCCGACGTGGAAACTTCCTGCACAGCCACTTCATCGGGAATGGCGGCTGTGCAGACCGCCGTCGATCCTTTCCTGCTTCCCGATCCAAAAGATCCCTCCAGGCCGATAAACTTCGTTGCCTCAACCCAGATCTACGGCGGCACTTTCCAGCAGTTTGCCGTCAGAAAAGAAAAAGAACGCCGCATAACCTGGCGCAGGGTAATTAACTCCAACGATATCAATGAGTGGGAAAAGCTTATCGACGAAAACACCCGCTTCTTGTACGGTGAAATGCCAAGCAACCCGGGGCTGGCTTTCTTCGATCTGAAAAAAGTGGCCGCCCTGGCCCACAAGCACGGCATCCCAATGATTGTCGACAGCACGGTCGCCACACCGGCACTTCTGCGACCCCTGGCCCTCGGCGCCGACATCGTCGTTCAGTCGGTTACCAAAACCCTCAACACCAGCGGCTTTGGCATTTCCGGAGCGGTAATTGCCAGAAAAAACCTGACTTCCACTGTTGATAACCCCGAGATGAAAGCCGACTTTGCCCGGTATACCAAAACTCTGCCCAATCGCGACAACGGCCCCAATATTTCACCAATGAACGCAATCCTGGCCTTAAACGATATCCGCACCCTGCGTTCGCGGATTGATGTGCAGAGCAGATCCACCTTGAAAATAGCCGAATATCTTGCCGGACACAAGCACGTCGAACAGGTAGATTACCTGGGTCTTGAATCTCACCCCTTGCATAAACTGGCTTCGAAGTACCTCTGGCTGGTCGATGCAGAACATGACGAGCAGTACGGCAAACCGGTAAACCGCTACGGCCACCTGATGTCGTTCCGGGTAAAAGGCGGCGCCCAGGCCGCCCGTGATGTTTTTGACGCCTTCAGCCTTATCTGGCGGGCCACCGACCTGGGAAGGATAAAGTCGGTCGCCACCATCCCGGCCATATCCACCCATTCACAGCAGGGTGAAGAAGGACGCAAACTGGCCGACATTCCACCCAACTTGATCCGGCTGTGCGTCGGCGCCGAGCACCCCGACGATATAATCAATGATCTCGACCGGGCATTGTCAGTTCTTGAAGGTAAAAAAGTGGCGTTCACGGCCCCGGAGTACTCCGCGGGCGGCGCCTCCTCCGCGTCATTGAGGAAGAAGGATTAGCATAAAACCCTCCTTGAAGACTTTTCTTAAAGCAGCCTATGCCTATTTATGCGGTTGGCGAAAGAACCGACCTTTTTCATATTTGCCTCTTTATGTCTGAACAAGCAGCTGCCCTGGAAAGGAGGACATTACAGTGGCCGACCACCGCAGCGGCAAAGGACCGGAAAACAGCCTCAGTTTCAGGGCCCATCCCTGGCACGGGGTTTCTCTCGGGAAGGACTGGCCGAAGGTCGTAAACACCTACATCGAGGTCGTGCCGAGTGACACGGTAAAATATGAGCTCGATAAAAAAACCGGCATCTTAAAGATCGAACGCCCCCAGCTTTACTCGAGCATCTACCCTACTTTATACGGCATGCTTCCGCAAACCTATTGCGGAAACAGGATCGGTGATTTCTGCAGTAAAAAATCAGGCCTGGAAGATATCAAGGGTGACGGTGATCCCCTGGATATTTGTGTTATGACAGAAAAAATAGTCCCTCACGGGGATATACTCCTGCAGGCCAAGCCGGTGGGCGGCTTCCGGCTTTTGGACAGCGGAGAGGCCGACGATAAAATTCTCGCCGTCCTGGTTGGAGACGCCCTTTACGGGCACTGGGATGATATCGAAGACTTCCCGGCAAAAGTAATCAAGCGCCTGGAGCACTTTTTTTTGACCTACAAACAAATGCCTGACGCTTCCGAACAAAAATGCACCCTTGAAGCAGTTTACGACAAGACGGAAGCACATAAAATAATCTGCTTGGCCCATGAAGATTACAGGGAACTGTTCCCCACCCTTTGACAATGAGCTTTGCTACCCATCACTCCCGTACTTAAAAAGGCGGAGCGGCTTGGTTTAATTTTTTAAGCGGCTCTTAAAGTTCTTTTTTAGCAGTATTTCTCAGCGCCCAATCGAGTTCCTTAAGGGAATTATATACAT
>PUNU01000027.1 GCA_003551865.1 Syntrophomonadaceae bacterium | reverse complement strand
GCAAAGTGGATTACCCCTTTAACAGCATATTCGGCGAATATGTTTTCCACCAGTTCCTTATCGCAGATATCGCCCTGAACAAACTTGTATCCGGGGTGGCGCTCAACTTCTTCAAGGTTATCCGGGTTTCCGGCATAGGTGAGCTTGTCCAAGTTTATAACCCTGTAACCCGGGTGCCGGTTAAGAAAATAGGGTATGAAGTTGGAGCCGATAAAGCCCGCCCCGCCGGTTATGAGGAAGTTCATGTCAGCACCCCTAACTATAATACCCGCTTCGCCAGAGTCCAATCGTAGATAGAGTATCATGATCCATATTTTTTCACATGGCGCTTAGGTATAGATTTTTATGGTCAAAAAGGGGTATAATTCAGCCATAGCGTTTGCCCTGTTCCCAAAAGGGCAGATACTGGACCCTCAAGCACTACAATATTTTAATATGCGTTAAGGAAAATCAATTGCCTTAATTATTTTTTATCACTGTACAGGTATTAGTATGGAACAAGCTGCTCAAGTCTGCTTTTTTGTGAAACAGTTTACGCCGGGTTTAAGGATGCCGGGAGAAAGGCAGTTTAGGCAGGGCGGCTTTTGCCCTTATAACGGCCGCTGGGCCTGGTCCGGTGAAAAAGTTGCGAAAATTCGCACTGTCAATTGCGAAAATTCGCATATGTTTCTTGAAGAAATTTTGTTGATTTATTGAAAATGTTATGTTACCTTAATAATATATATGATAAACTCTTTTTACCTTAACCACCGTTAATAATATTTTCCAGGAGGATACACATAAAGTGAAGGCTGAGCCCGAGTTAAAAGCGGCCGAAAATACAGGTGCACCCGTTTTCCAGGTTTCGGAGGGGGAAATCGGGCTTTATGGCCTGCGCAGGATGTTTGCTGAAATGCGCTTGACCACCCTGCTGCGCCTATACCGCTTTGCTTCCCTGGCCCTTTCAGCAGTGCTGTTTTTATGGACTCCCGGCGGGTACAGTCTTTACGGAAAGCTAAGCTTAATAGCCCCGGTCCTGGTGACGGCGGTCCTCTTAACCTTTCTCTATGAACGTTTCAGGGATAACGGCAGGGTTGTCTGCCTCTTGGCCGTGCTCGAGATCACGGGCCTCTCCGTTTTACTGAGTTTTACCGGCGGCTACAGCGGGCCTTTTCTCTGGTACGCCCTGAACCCCTTTATCGTGGCTTCGGCCTTCCTTTCCTTTAGCCTGGCCTGGCTAACGCTGATCCTTCTTTTTGCAGGCATCTTCGGGGTGGAATGGTACCTTTCCGCAGGCAGCACTGTCCACCTCGGATCGCTCATCGGCAGCTACTACCCGATTTTAAACCTGGTGGTCATCGCCGTGATCATCCATCTCTATACCCGGATGCACCTGACCATGTCCGAGCGGTTGATGGAAAGCGGCAGGCAGCAAAAAGAGCTGATGGCGGTGCAGGAAAGCCTTTCTTTCAACTACCAGGTTTTTAAGGGGCTTTCCAATTTCCAGCGCGAAGCTGCTTGTTACAAGAACCGGAATGAAATTTATTCCACCCTGGTTGATACCCTGATGCATCTTTTCCCCTTCCGGCAGGCCTCCGTTCTGATCCCGCCGGCTGATTTTGTGCCCGGCGCCGGCCGGGAAGACTCCTCTTCGTTCAAGGTAATCGGTTCGGACCAGGAAAAAGCCGGTTCCGCCGCCGCTTTGATCCACAGGGAGCTGGAGAACCGCTGGGAGGAGCTTAACCGGCTGGAAGCCAAAAAAGTGCTGATCAGCGAAAACAGGCGCTGGATAGCCCTGCCCCTGCGCGGAATAAACAGGCAGATCACCGCAGTATTTGTCGGGCAGATTAAGCCCAAAACAAACCCGCTTTCCTTTGCGGAAAACCTGTCCCTGTTTATTCGCTTCACCGAGCAGACCACAGAATGGCTGAATATGTTCAAACAAAGAGAACTGGTTCTGCAGCATATTTCTTCGATCTATAAAGCCGTAGAAACTGCTTCCAGCCAGAACGATCCGCGCATGGTCATTGATCTTTTTGCCTCTTATGCCCGCTCCCTGACCGACTGCGACAAAGCGATCTTCTGGATGGAGAGTATCTCCAGGGAAGATGAAGAAGACAATGAAAACGGGCCCCTTTACTCGATCAAGGGCCGCCGGGATTTGTTCCCGGAAGAAGAGTGGCAGGAGGAACTTTTACACGCCTGGGCCAGTATTCGCGAACACCAAAGTCCGGTGCTGTTGGACTTAAATCAGGCAAATAGCAAAAGTGCCCAGTTGATCGGTGTCCCGGTGAAAACCGGCTCGCAGTGCCTCGGATTGCTGGCCGGAGTTAAGTCAAACAGCACTTACCGCTCCGAAGAGATTGTGCAGATCCTCACCGTGCTGGCTGATTTAAGCGCTATCGCCGTGCAAAGGGCCCGGGTCGATATGTTCGCCGAAAAACTGCTGGTGGTGGAAGAACAAAGACGGATCGCCAACGAGATTCACGACAGTATCTCGCAGAACCTGTTCAGCATCGTCTACAGTATCGACGCGCTTTCCAAGGAGGCCGGGCGGACCCTGGACGAACTGCAGAAGGGAACCCTGCATGACATCAAAAACCTGTCGGCGGAAACGGCCCACGAGCTGAGGGCCCTGATTTACCGCCTCAACCCCAGTAAAGATGCCAACGAAATCTTTGTCCAGGAAATACTCAGCTACCTGGACAAGATGAGCAGGATGAACGAGATTGAGATTAGCCACAACATCAGCGGCAGCACCGAATACCTCAACCCGGCCATCTGCAAATCTTTATACCGTATAATCAAGGAATCGACGGGGAACGCTCTACGCCACAGCAATTGCACAAGGATCATGGTCGAACTGGATGTAACCCCCTTTCGCTCGCTGTTGAAGGTAAGCGACAACGGACACGGCTTTGACATCCAGAACAGCCTTGACCTTTACAGCAGCGGGAACCGCCTGGGGCTGGTGAACATGCGCGAACTGGCCCTGTCCCTGCAGGGCAATCTGACCATAGACAGCACCCCGGGTCTGGGAACCGATGTAACCTGCATTATCCCCACTACACCTGTATCGGTAGAATAATTTTGTCCTCTGACATAAATGCTGGAGGGGTGATGTTTTTGACAATAAGGGTAGTCATGGTTGACGATCATCCCCTGGTCCGAAAAGGCATCGAGGCCGCCGCCAGGCTGGAGGAAGATCTCGATCTGTTGGGCTGCGCTTCCAACGTAAACGAGGCGCTGCAGATGGTCGGCGAGCACCGGCCCGATGTAGTCCTGGTTGACCTGCGGCTGCAAAACGAACACGGCCTGAGCGTGGTGAAAAAGGGCAGGGCTCTTTGCCCGCAGGCCCGCTATAT
>PUNU01000067.1 GCA_003551865.1 Syntrophomonadaceae bacterium | reverse complement strand
TGTCTTCGCCCACTTCTTTCATGGTGTTTAGCTGTTCATTCAAGGTTTCCATTTTCGATTCCAGTTCTTTAATCTTTTTCTCCTGCTCTATCTTTGCATCAGCGCTTTTCTTCTCCGTTTTAGCTTTGAGCTTATCTATTTCGGCCCGCCACTCTTTTAACTGCGCCTCCAGTTTTTTCTCATACGCCTTTTTGTCCATCCTGATCACCTCCTTCCGAGAACCTCTATCTGTCGCTTACCGTTTCATACGGCCAGTCGATAATGCCGCCAAAATCATAGACATTTTCGTAGCCCATCTCGAGCAGTTCCCTGGAAGCATCTTCGCTGCGCCTGCCGCTCCGGCAGTAAACCAGGATTGTGGCCTGTTTGTCGGGCAGTTTTTCTTCCGCCAGTTCGCCGATCGCGTAGTCGGGAATCAGCAATGCTCCTTCAATACGCGCTTCGGCAAATTCTTCTTCGGTGCGCACATCGAGAATGATCACTTCTTCTTCTTTGATCATCTCCCTGGCCTGCTCCGCGCTGATCTTCGTATATTCAGCTTTCGCCGCTTCCGGCTCAACCGGGTCCGTTTCTCCGGCGCAGGAGACCAGGAAGAATAAAACTGAACAGAAAACTATTACAGCCGGTAAAAACCTTTTCATCATGTCTGCATCCTCCGGGAACCATAGTTAAAGATGACAATAGACCTCCTATACCATTATAACCGACCTGCGGTTGATGTTAAAATACCCTCAACCTTCCCCAACCGGTAAACAGGGCCAAGGTATTATTTTGCGTTTCCTGGAATATTGTCCCCGGCCTTCATTATTCTTTAGGCACAAAGGGGGCCTGACCCTTGCGGGCGGTGATCCACCCGAGGAAAAACAGGATTGCCGCAGCGGCCAGCCAGGCCACCACGGTAAGCAGGGTTATTTCGGCACTATGGCGCACGCCGATGCCGATCAGGGCCCAGACAAACACGGCGGCATAGATATAGTCCTGGCGCAGGTAAAAGACGGCCAGGGCTATCAGGGCGGCGATGATGATCATTATTATGGTAAGAAACACTTCTCCACCCATAGTCGTCGGCCAGTTCCAGCTGTAAAGCAGAACATTAAAATTGACCAGAGTGGCCGCCGTAACCCAGCCCAGGTAGAGGCTGAAAGGATACTTGACCAGCAGGCGGTCATAGAAACCTTTTTCAGCTGTAACTGCGCCGATGCGCAGGTAGATGATGACCAGCGTCGCCAGGAAAAGCAGCATAACGATCATCGACCAGCCGATCAGCTGGTTGTGCCAGACCAAAAGCCAGGCGATATTGAACACACTGCTCACGGCAAATAAAATACCCACCGCCTTAACCACCGGGCTCTCCCGGTAGCCGGGCAGGGCCTGGTAGACAATGAAAGCAATTAAGGCCAGGTAAATCAGGCCCCAGATGGAAAAAACATAAGTTTCCGGGGTGAGCAGGACCGGGTAAAGTTCGGACAACTCCCCCTGGGTCTTGCCGCCGAAAGGTATCGCATTGGAAAGGAAATTCATCAACAGCGTCAGGGCCAGCGCTCCGATGTTGATGTAGGCTCTCAGGTCGCTTCTGATCATGGACTAACACTCTCCTTTAAACTTGGCATTGCATTTCACACCCGCAAGTTCAAAATGTAAAGCTCTCAAACTTTAACCGGTGCTTCCGGAAAACGCAGGGTGGAAAAATAGTCGTCAACTGTTTCGGCGCGGCGGATCAGGCGGACAGAGCCGTCCTCTTTGAGCAAAAGCTCCGCCGAGCGCAGTTTACCGTTGTAGTTGAAGCCCATGGCATAGCCGTGGGCCCCGGTATCGTGGATAACTACCAGGTCGCCCGGCTCAATTTCCGGCAGGGGCCGGTCAATGGCAAACTTGTCGCTGTTTTCGCAAAGCGAACCGGTGACATCGTAGGTGTGGTCATGGGGCAGGTGTTCTTTACCGGGCACCGTGATATGGTGGTAGGCACTGTAGATGGCCGGCCGCATCAGGTTAGCCATGGAGGCGTCCAGGCCGACATAATCTTTATATTTCCGGGTGACATGTCGCACCCTGCTGACCAACCAACCGTAAGGCCCGGTGATGACCCTCCCGCATTCAAAAACGATACCCGCCGGATTAATGCCGGCGGGAAGAAGCATCTGCCGATAAAGCGTCTCCATTTCTTTTGACACCTTTTTCAGATCCACCGCCCGGTCTTCGGGGCGGTATGGTATGCCGACGCCGCCGCCCATGTTGATCAGCTCAATTCCGATGCCGGTTTCCTGTTTAATCTTTACCGCCAGTTCAAAAAGCATACGGGCGGTTTCAATAAAGTAGTCGTTGTTTAATTCGTTGGAAGCGACCATGGTGTGCAGTCCGAAACGCCGGACTCCTTTGCTTTCGGCGGAGCGGTATGCTTCTATGATTTGGTCCCGGGGAACCCCGTACTTCGCTTCCTGCGGGTGACCAATCAGGACATTGCCGCTGCGGGTATCCCCGGGGTTATAGCGAAATGAGAGCATTTCCGGTATGCCCGCGCTTTGCTCCAGGGTCCCAATATGCTTGATATCATCGAGGTTGATCACCGCTCCCAGCCTGGCCGCCTCAACAAACTCTCCGGGTGGGGTATTGTTGGAGGTAAACATTATTTCTTCCCCCTTAAACCCCGTCTTTTCAGCAAGGAGCAGTTCGGGAAGGGAACTGCAGTCGACTCCCAGGCCTTCTTCTTTTACAATACTTAATATGGCCGGATTGGGACAGGCCTTAACGGCGTAATGGTTTTTAAATCCGGGAGCCCAGGAAAAAGCCTCATAAAAAGCACGAGCGTTTTGCCGGATCGCCTTTTCGTCGTAGAGATGAAAAGGAGTCGGGTATTCGGATGTAATTTTTGCCAGTTCGGCCTGGCCCAAGGGCACCTTTTTTTCGCTCATCAGAGGTCACCGTCGCTTGTTATTTTTTACCCCGGCACTAAAGCTTTAAACCAGTCCGGATACTCTGCACGGCCTCTTCGACCTCCGGGCGATGCCCAAAAGCGCTCAGCCGGAAGTAGCCTTCCCCGGAAGGCCCGAATCCAGAGCCGGGAGTGCCGACGACATGGGCTTCATGCAAAAGCCGATCAAAGAAGTCCCAGGAAGAAAGCCTGCCGGGTGTTTTCAGCCACAGGTAAGGGGCGTTGACCCCGCCAAAAACTGTCAGGCCCATCTCCGTCAGCCCTTCCCTGATCAGTCGGGCATTTTCCATGTAATAACCGACCAGGCCGGCACATTCTTTCAAGCCGTCCTCGGAAAGCACGGCCATACCGCCGCGCTGGGCGATGTTTGACGCCCCGTTAAAAAAGGTGGTCTGGCGGCGCAGCCAGCAGCAGTGCGCTTCA
>PUNU01000013.1 GCA_003551865.1 Syntrophomonadaceae bacterium | reverse complement strand
CAGCCACTCCATTGCCTGTGCAATCGCGGCCGGGGCTTGGGGATCGACCAACAGGCCACAGCCCGCGCCATCCACGATTTCGCGCCACAGGGGGAAGTCGGAAGCAATGACGGGCAGCCCGGCCACCATGTACTCAAACATCTTCACCGGGTAGGCGTCAGGGTAGTTCTTTGTGGGATGCAGCACCACCAACCCCGCCCTCACGTTGCCCAGGATAGCCGCCACTTCGGGGCGCGAGGCCCAGCCATGGAAGACCACGCGCTCCCAGCCCGGCAGGACGGCAAGTTCGTCGCCATGCGCCGTGGGTGAGAAGCCACCCGCCAGTTGCAACCGACACTCGGGATCGGCCATATGCCCGATGGCCTCCACCATCTCCCGAGAACCGCGGATGCCGGTGATCCCGCCGATGTAGGCGAAGTACGGCGGGCGTTGCCCGTACGGCACCGGCTTCGGCAGCACCAGCTCGGCCAGGATGGGAAAGTTCTGCACCGTGACGGTCTTGTGGTCAGGGAACCGCCGCCCGATAGTCGGCGTAGCAGCTACCACGCCATCGAACACCCGCCCCGCCAGCCACTCGAACGCCGCCGCCGCCCAGGCTACCGGGCGCCGCAGCCATGGCGAAATCCAGTGCTTGCCCAGGATTTGCCGGGGCACGTCCTCATGGACGTCGTACACCACCTTGATGCCCGACAGCTTCAGCGCCAGCCCAACCGGAATCAACTCAGGATCGTGAAAATGCGCCACCTGTGGCCGTGCAGTACGCACCGCGCGATACATGCGCCAAGCGCCCAACACCATCCGACGCGCTCGCCCCCTGGGCGGTGGGCCCGAATCCAGCACCTCGACACCCGAAACTTCATCGTACTCGGGCCCTTTGCTGTCTTGGACATAGAGTGCCACGCCCGCGCCTAAGCCTTCCGACAACGCCGCCGTCTCCTTCACCCGGATACGCGTATCACTGCGCGGGTGGACGGTGCTGAAATGCACGATTGGCACCCAACCTTTCCCACACTCAACCACGACCCAACTCCTTCTCGCTGGACGAGACGGTTCCGTCCCGGATCCGCGCCTCATTGCTCGCTCTAAGTAACAGAAGAATAAGTAAGCCGACAGCCATGCCGTGCGTAAGCAAAGCCGTGGGAAGGTCGGCGTTCAGCAACAGCGACTGACTTGGAACAATGAGCACAGCGATTGCGACCCAAATCGGAACACCAGCGGCACTTACGCTATCCACCACCCGAAATATTAGCCCCCCGAGTATACCATATAACGCGATTCCCCAGATGCCGGCGTGCATATAGCCAGTCGACAAAAACGAATTATTAACATGGCTCTCCGTGCCCCGCGAGTCCCCGATCACCCTAGCCGGATTCATCTCGTAAGGATATTCCAGAAACCTCGAAAGCACTGAGTTCGACCAGTACACCAATTCGTTGGACGAAAAGAATTCGTAGTAATAGAACGTGTTGTTTGCAATGACGAAGTACACGCGCCGTATGAACATGCTCGCGGGCAACCCGTAATCGGTGATCAAGTACACTAGAAGCACCGCCACCACCACGCCGGTCATCGCGAACGGGACGATACTCAAGGCTCTCGTACGCCGGAACCAGACCCAGAGAAAAAGAACCAAAAACGGAAAGAACAGGACGGATTTGTGTGAGCTAACCCCAAACCAGTACACATGCAGGACAAACACCAACCCCGCAAGCCAGAATTGTCGCTTCCACAATGCAACCGCCAGCAAGGCCGGCCCGAACACCTTGTATGCCCAGTTATTCAAATACCCCATTACCCCTTCGCTAATCACCGCCCCCACATCGCGCCGGTAGTCGTAAACCGCAGTCAAATCCAAATTAAAGAAATTCGTTCCACCTGACCATACAAGCCAAAACGAGACACCCAACGCACCGACCAAGATCAACCCGACCGCCAGAACCGGGCCTTCGCGCAGAACGGGAAGGCGAAGCACGGGTCCGTGCCGAAAGAGGTCTACCATCGCATAGCCAAAAAGCACAATATACAAGTGCCCCCTCGCCTGGTCTGCCAGCCCATAGAAAACTAGCAACGGCGTCATCAAGCCGAACAGTAAGAAGTTAATAAAGTAGTCCGACGGTCTTTGCAATTTAGCAGGCGCCCAGAACAGAAGAAATAAATAGATTATCCACGCCTCTGCATACTTAAGGACGCTCAGCTCGAGAACGAACCCGGAATAGCCGTGAACTGGCGATACATACAACCGATAGCCCACTTCTAGCGCGCCCCACAACGCTAGGCCAGCAAGCACAAACCAACTTCTATGCTCTAGCCGTTTCAATGCACGATTCAGTGTCACGGGGAACGCCTCGTGTCTAACGGCCTCAATACCGCCTCCCGGGACACAGCGGAGATTTTGGCATCCGCCAATTCAGAGTTACACGACAGGACGCCGAAGGGCCACCGAAAGTGCCGCCCCGGGGGAATGTAGGATCTTGGCCAAGGCGCTATCGCTCCCAAACACTCTAACGTATATGCAGATAGGTTCACACCCACACCTTCCTCAACAACGATGAATAGTAGACGGCGACGGCGAAAGCCGTAAGAACAACCGAAATGAAACCAATGCCCCAACCCTCGCCAACGAGGTAGAAGGCCGATAAAGGCGCCGTTACCAGCACCCCATACAGCAATGCCGAACCACTCGATCTTATGGCTTGCACCCATCGATTACCCGAGGCGACGGTTAGCCATAACAAAAACGCCGCCAAGGAAACGGAACTCCCTAAGGAGAAAAGAACGAGCGCTAAAATAATGTCGTCCTTCACTGCGCCAACAATGATGGCACCCACCCTCAAAACCAAAAGAAAACCCTGAAAAACAAGCTCTATGTCTTGCTTTTCGAGAACATCTGCCAAAGCTTTCAATGGTGATACAACAAAGACGAAATATACCCAAGGCGCTATAAACTGAGCGAACACTCCAGCTTCGCGCCACTCTTCCCCGAAAACAAGTGCAAAGAGATCCGGGCCCGCGATTAAGAGCACGAAGACAGGTGGCATCGCAAGATGGGCAAGCTTGTCATGAACACTGGAAACCAGTGGCGCCAGCTCGCCTTTCCTGTGAGCATCAGAGGCAGTTGAAAAAAACACGTGCCCGACCGCCTGACCCACCAACTGAACGGGCATGCCTAGTACCCGATGTGCCAAGATATAGAGACCGGCAAACGCCGGACTAAATAGCGAGGCAAAGAGTATCGGTGGAAGGTGACCCCCTGCACTTTTAAACAGCCCGCCCCAAGACGAATATATTGGAAAACGTCGATATCGCGTAGCGGCTCGAGCAATGCCTGGAAACCGGACTTGTTGAAATGCGTACCATT
>PUNU01000205.1 GCA_003551865.1 Syntrophomonadaceae bacterium | reverse complement strand
ACGGCATATTTCTGGGATGCCACATCGTCGCTCAAATAGTTCGGGTTGACCCTTTTAAGTTTGAAATCATTTAAAAGCTGGAAGCTTAAAACAGGATCGTAAATTTTCTGCTGGATGACCTGCCGGACATACTCGGCTGCCGACATCTGGTCGGCGTAGTTGTGGTAGTTTGGGATGCGCCCCCCGACAAGAAAACCTTTTAGATTCAACCGCCTGACCAAATCTTTGCGGGCTTCGTAAATACGGGTCCCGATATGCAGTCGCCTGTAATCGGGATGGACCATGATCGAAATGCCGTAAAGGTGGGTTCCTTCAGGATCATGGTTGGTTATATAGCCGTCATCGGTTATTTCATCGAAGGTATGCTTGTCTTCATACTCGGTAAAATCAATGATCAGGCTGGAAGCCGCCCCGATGATTGTACCGTCATACTCGACACAAAACTGCCCTTCGGGGAAATTTTCGATGTGGCTTTGCAGCTGTTCACGAGTCCAGGGATCCATGCCGGGAAAACAGACCTTGCTTAATTCGACAATCTCATCAATGTCTTTCTCCTCGACATTGCGGATAATCAGCTTTTTTTCCAGCTTTGAAAGATCAATTGGATCGGTCATAAATTAATTCTCCTTGAAAACATTGACAGCATTATTTTTCTTTTGGCCCGGAAGGGTAAACCGGGCCGGGATTGTATTCAACACTGGGCCGCGCAGCACGCGGCTGTGGATACATGCTCATCAGGTTATAAATATCACCGGGCATGTCGGTATTGACATTAAGGCCCATTTCGGCTATCTCGCCAACGTCAATCGGGTAATCGTGGGTCCAGGTGCCCTGGCTCAGCATGTTGGCCGCCTTTTCGGCCTGCTCCTCATCCATGTGCTTTTTCAGCAATTTTTTCACTGTTATCTTGATCTGGCGCAGTGATTTTGCGGCAACATCGGCCAGGATCACGGTTTGATCATCAATATCTTTCATCTCTTTTTGTTCAAGCACTTTTACCAGCGACACAGCCGGGCACTGGCCCAGCTGAGGATCAAGCGGACCTAAAACTGCGTTTTCATCCATTACCAGTTCGTCGGCAGCCAGGGCAATCAGGGTGCCCCCCGACATGGCATAGTGCGGCACAAATACTGTAACCTTGCCCGGATGGCGCAGAAGAGCTTCAGCAACCTGTTCGGAAGCCAGCACCAGCCCGCCCGGGGTATGCAGGATCAAATCGATGGGTACATTTTTATCAGTAAGGCGTATTGCCGTCAAGATCTGCTCTGAATCCTCAATGTTGATATAACGGGTTAGAGGCACGCCAAGCAAACTTACGGCTTCCTGGCGGTGGATCATCGTTATTACTCTGCTGCTGCGCGATCGCTCAAGCTCTATCATTTTGCGAGTTCGCGCCGAACGGAGCAGCTGCTGCTGCAGGTACGGCGACAACGCCGTGAGGATTATAAAAATCCAAAAAATTTGTGAGAAAAACTCCATTATCAAAACCTCCCTGCTATAACCGATTGAAGAAGTTAACAGTAGTCGCGCCAGCACTCCCAAAAGGGGTCTGCGCGGTAAATTCGTTTAGGCCTCATCAGTAACACCAGCACAAGCCCCAGCACGAAACCGCCGATATGGGCCCACCAGGCTACCCCCTGTACTCCTAAAAAAGCATATACAAATTGGAGCAAAGCCCAGTACCCCAAATAGATCGGGGCCGGAAGCCAGAAAATAAAAAAGATAAAAGGCGGTATGATTGTCAGTATGCGGGCCCGGAAAAAAAGGAGCAGGTAAGAGCCTAAAACCCCTGAAACTGCCCCGGATGCGCCTACCATGGGAATAGTGGTTTCCGGCCGGGAAAATCCCTGCAAAAGAGCGGCGGCTATACCGGCAAGCAGATACAAGAACATGAAACGCCGGAAACCGAGGCGCCCTTCGACAGCGGGTCCAAAAACAAATAAAAACCAGACATTGCTTAACAGGTGGACAAATGAGCCGTGCATAAACATACTGGTAAAGATAGTATAGAAGCGGCCTACCGGGTCCTGGAAAAATAAATATGGAACAAAGCCGTATTCATGGAACATGGCTTCAAATGCTTCAACACCAAACGATAGTTGATAAAAAAAGGCCAGGCCGTTTACAATAATCAGGCCAAAGGTGGCTATTTTGGGCCCGTGGTATGTTATGCTGTCGCGCAGGGGAAACATTGACGGCTATTCCCACCTTTTATCCGCTTTGACATAAATCCGGATAGTGCTTATTATATCATACTTCCCCTGACTTTCACTGCCGACAAATTCCAACCAAATTCTGCAAGCCCTTTGACAGCGGAAGCGGTAGAAAATATTTAACTAAACAGGAAAACACTGTAGAAAGCAGTCTTTTCCTGGAAGAGCCGGGCAAACGCCGCATCTTTGTAACCCGCCGAGAGCTGTAATAATTTGACAAATTAACCCCGTGCCTTTTTATAAACACACTGCCGCTTCAATCCGGGTTTTAGCTTAAAGTGTTATAATGGTAGTATGTCAATCCAACTTGCATACGACTTCCTGGCCCTCTTGGGACTGGGACTCATCGGATGGTTTGTGCTGGAAAAACTGCGCCTGCCGGCTGCGCCAGTTCTCGGGCCGATGGTGTTAATCGGCACTCTGCGGGCCCTGCAGGTTGATGTGCCTACATCTCCCGATTTCCTTTTTCCAACAGCACAGGTCTTTATCGGCATTTTTGTCGGCTCCATGCTGAACCGTGATGCGGTGCAGGAAATTAAGCCTATGGCCCTGTCCGCCCTGGCCATTATAACCTGGGCCGTATCGGTGGCCTTGATCGTCGGGTTTTTGCTGACCCGCTTTTCCACCCTTGACCTCTACACGGCCATACTATCGGCCAGCATGGGCGGCCTGCCGGAAATAACGGTTATCGCCCTGGCTTCGGGAGCCAGCGTGGCGGTTATCATCGTTATGCAGATGCTCAGGATAGTGGGCACGGTAATACTATTCCCCTTTATCCTCAAAATCCTGGAGAACAAAGAGAAAAAAGAAAGCCGCATTCCCGAAGTATATTCTCATGCCGCCGGAACAAACCCTTTCGTTAAAGCCAAGAAAGCAGAAAGCGCTGAAGATCAAAAGCAAAATACATCTTTAGTCTCCATGCTCAGGCAAACTTTAAGCTGTGAAAATTTAAATCTGCTGGGCCGGTCAATCAAAAATTCATGGAAAAGCATCCTGGCCACCCTAACCCTCGCTGTGACCGGTGGTCTGCTTTTCAACATGTTCGGAGTCCCCGCCGGCCTGCTAATCGGATCAACTGCTTTTGTGGCTGTCGCTTCAGTGGCCGGGTTCCCGGTCAGCACCCTATCGCCCCGCCTGCTCAGCATACTTTTAGTATTTATTGGTATT
>PUNU01000291.1 GCA_003551865.1 Syntrophomonadaceae bacterium | reverse complement strand
TTCGTTAATGATCACTTTAATTTGGCTGCAGTAGCCGGCCAGCACCTCATCGATGCTGTTGTCTACTACTTCAAATACGAGATGGTGAAGGCCGCGGCTGGAGGTCGATCCGATATACATGCTCGGACGCATTCTTACCGCTTCAAGGCCTTCTAAAACCTGGATGTGTTCTGCACTGTAATCATGGTTAGTGTTGTTTTTTCTGGGCATCATTCACCTCAGTAATTATTTACTGAAACTCCATATTTTATTAAATCCATTATATCATTTTATCAAGGCCGCTGCCTGCAGCGCCGGTAACAGCCCTTACCCTGCAGCAGGCAGTTTTTTCCTGCAAATGACGGTACAAGGCTTTACAGTTCAGGCCAACGGCCGGTAAAAAACTAGCGGGCGCCTTCGCAGAAATTATTAAATCCAGTTTTCCGCTTAAAACACCGGCAGTGTTATTGGATAGAGGCAAAATTTATTACCATTCTTGCATATTACAGGTCAAGCCGCCGGCGGAATTAGCGATGTGCCTTTTGGCGCATGAAAAGGGTGCGGGGCGATATCGGAGAGATAAAAACCCGGCTGTCAGTTACAATATAAGATTTTGGCCGAGCGTTTACCGACAGCGGGTTTGCCGCTTTGCCTTTGGCCGACTCGAGAAATTCTTTATTGACTGGATTATCCTCAATATTTAGATTGAAAATCCCGATCAGCTCACGATTAAAAACAATCTGGCCGTTGCCGACATGTAAAAACATAACGTCCTCCTCGGGTTTTAGCAGTACAAATTGGATCAGCTATATTTATTACATATTGTTCTCAGTTTTCCTCCCTGTCAAGGTCGTCAATCTGAAAAAAAATATCTTTTACTATTTTACTGCCCGCGTAATCGTTCAGTTTCTTGATCAGGCGGGGCTTTAACATTGACAGGTGGTAAGCCCATACAGAGTCTTTTACCTTTACCCTGAGCACACCTTCATTAATTTTATCCGCCTTTGTTACTTCCGCCAGTGAGGAGCCGACAATTTCAGGCCAGCTCTCCACGACCATATTCTGCTGGTACCCCTGCCATAAACCGTAATGGTGTAAAAGGTTTTCAAGAACCGGTCTTAACCGCTTCATCGACCACCCTCCCCCGGCTGACTGTGATAATTTTATAGTCTTTATGCAGGTTTTTTACCAGTTCATCAAGATTGACGGCGCTGGTTAAAAAACACTGCCCGGCGTTATTGTTTAAAAAATCAAGAAGGTGCAGCTTTCTTGCAAAGTCAAATTCTGAAAAGACATCATCCAGCAGGACTATGGGATAAACTTCGTTATGCTTTTTAAATAGGCTTACCTCAGCCATTTTCAAAGCAAGAGCGGCTGTTCTTTTCTGCCCCTGGGAAGAGTAACGTCTGGCATCAAAACCGTTTATTTTTATTTTTAAATCGTCCAGGTGGGGGCCGGTTAATGTGGAGCCCCTTTTCAATTCTCGGCCCCTTTTTCCCAACAGTTCTTCGTAAAATGCATTTTCCATCTCCCGGTAATCATCCCTGTAATCTACCGTGCTTTCATAACCCAGGTGCAAATTTTCTCTGGATCCGGTCATTTGATTGAAAAAAGCCCGGGCTTCTTTTTCCAGTGTTTTAATCAGTTCAACCCGGGCTCTAATCAGGTTAAGGCCCAACTTGACCAGAGCCTGATCCCAGGGAGCAAGCATTTCCCTGATATTGGCACTATTGCCGTAGTTTTTTAGAATGCTGTTGCGGTGGAGCAAAACTCGGTGGTAGTCCTTCAATTCGTGCAGGTAAAGTGGGTTTAAACGCGAGGCCTCGAGGTTGATGAAGCGCCTGCGCACTGCAGGCCCTTCCCGAATCAGCATAATATCATCGGGGCTGAAAACTATGATCGGAAACTGGTGCATATGTTCATATCTGTTGACTGAATTGTTATTAATAGAGATTTTTAACTGCTCGTTGGGGCGGTAACCAACCCTCACTACATTTTTAACGTTTTCTTTTAAAAAAGTTGCTTTTAATGAAAAGAAGCGTGTTTCCCAGTGAGCCAGATCCCTGTCTCGATTGCTGCGGAAAGAGCGGGTGACCGATACATAAAATATTGATTCAAGAAGGTTGGTTTTTCCCTGGGCATTTTCACCAATAATAATATTAAGCCGGGGGTGGGGCTGAAACGTTTGCAGTCTATAATTACGAAATCCTTCAATCGTAATGTTTTCAAGATAAAACAACAGTGAAGCCCCCAAACATTTTTAATAAACAGACTTACTTAATTGACTTTCTTGATCGGTAAAACAAGGTAGAGGTAGCTATTGTCATCCGGAAGCCTAAATATTATCGGCCCGCCTTCTCCGTGAAAGTCAATAATCATTGTTTTATCTTCCATAATCCTTAATATATCGAGAACAAAGCGGGTATTTACGTACAGCTCAATATTTTCCCCGTCCTGCTCTACGGGTAAAAATTCTTCCATGCTTCCTTCCTGTGACATAACCCGCGCTTCCAGTTTAGAATCTTTAAGTGAAAGGTAAACGGCCTGATTTTTACCTTCAGCCAGAAGTGCCGCTCGACTAATGGTGTCTTCAAACATTTTTCGATCTACCGCCACCCTGGTAATAAATTCCCCGGGGATGACCCCGCTGACATCGGGATATTTTTCTTCAAGCAGGCGGGAAGTAAAGATTATCCGCTCAAATTTAAAAGTGATCGTGTTTTCACTGACCGAAAGCTGAATTTTCTCTTCACCTTCCCCAAAAATTCGCAGCAGCTCCCTAAGGGCCCGGGCAGGAACTAAACAATGCCTGTTTTCGAAGGACCAGTTTTCATCTCCGGTCTCTTTAATCGCCAAACGGTATGTGTCAGATGCAGTTAAAGTTAACATGCTGTTATTGAATGAAAATAGAATTCCATTAAAGGCCGGGCGTGTTTCCTCCGTGGAAGCAGAAAAAATGACTTCTTTCAACAGCCTTTTTAATATTGCTTTGTCTATTGAAAAACTTTCGGCTTGATCATTTTGTCCCAATATACTGACCGGGTAATCGCGTGGATCGGAACCATAAAGATGAAAGTGGGCCGATCCTCCCCGGATATCTATCCTGTGGTTATCCCAGTTAATATCAATATTAACTTCAGATGTAGGAAAGTAACGCATAATATCTACTATTTTGGGAGGGAGAAGTATCTTACCTGTGTGCTCATTTTGCTGATCCATACTTACCTTAATGGCCATTTCAAGGTTGGTTGAGGAAAATGAAAGTTCATCTTCTCCGATTTCTAAAAGAATGTTGCTGATTACAGGTATTGTGGAACGAACAGGCATGGCTTTTTCAACAATCTCAAGGCAATTAAACAACTTTGCGGTACTTGTGTTTATCTGCATGCTATTATTTCCTCCTTGTACAAAAGAGAAACTTTTTAACAGTATTTTATAAAAAAGATTAGAGTATATAAAAATCTAGAAGCAGTAATAAACCCTGTGTATATTGTTGATAAAAATCCTATAAACCTGTATGGCCTGATTAATCAGAACTAAAAAGATTATACCACTTTAACAAGATGTGAATAAAGCATGGAAAAAGAGTTTATGGATATTAATTTTAGGAGAGAAAAAAATAAAAATCAGCCTGGTGCACAACTTATGCACAGCTTAATCAGGATTTATCCAGGATCTCATTTTTGATTAACTCCAGGCGGTGTTTGAAACTGTTGTCCTGGGAAATAAGTGACTCTATTTTTTTAAAAGCGTGTAAAACCGTAGTGTGATCTCTGCCCCCAAATTCTTCACCAACTTTTGGCAGTGAATAATCAGTAAGCATGCGGCAGAGATACATGGCGACCTGGCGGGTTAAGGCAATATTTTGCGTTCTTTTTTTTGACCTGAGGTCTTCAGGTTTTAAGTTAAAATTTTCCGCAGTTGTTTCGATAATCTGATCAATGGTGATATTTTTTTGGCGTGTAAAAATGATATCTTGCAGGGCGGACTCGGTCAATTCAAGCGTTATCGGCGTATCTGATAAAGAAGCGTAAGCGACGATACGGATTAAGGCCCCCTCAAGTTCCCTGATATTGGTAGCAATTTTACTGGCTATATGATAAAGAACCTGTTCGGGAATATCAATACCGTCAGACAGCGCCTTTTTCTTTAAAATAGCAGTCCTTGTTTCAAGGTCGGGCGGTTGAAGGTCGGTGATAAGGCCCCACTCAAAACGGGAGCGAAGGCGATCCTCGAGGGTGGGAATTTCTTTTGGGGGGCGGTCACTCGAAATAATCAATTGTTTGTTGTTGTCGTGAAGAGCGTTAAAGGTGTGGAAAAATTCTTCCTGGGTTTGTTCTTTTCCAGCCAAAAACTGGACATCGTCTATTAGAAGTATATCCATGCTGCGGTACTTGTTTCTAAATTCAAGGGTTTTGTTGTCACGAATAGAGTTGATAAATTCATTTGTAAACCGTTCGGATGAAAAGTAGTAAACTCGCGAGACGCTGTGGTTAATCAGGGTATACTGACCAATGGCATGTAAAAGGTGAGTTTTGCCAAGTCCCACACCACCGTAAATAAACAAAGGGTTATAGGCCCGCGCCGGGCTTTCGGCAACAGCAAGAGATGCGGCATGGGCAAGCCGGTTGCAGCTGCCCACAACGAAAGTATCAAAAGTATAGCGGGGGTTAAAATTGGCAATGACTTTGTTCTTGGTGTGGGTGTCTTCCGGGATGGAGGCAGAGTTCTCGATTCCTTCGTTTAAGGAAGCCGGCTGTCCATTTTGTTCATAACGCGATTCAGGTATTGGTGATTCATGAAATTCCGAGGCAATAATAAAATTAACCTGATGATCCTCGCAGGTTATTTTTTTCAAAGCGTCGATGATTTTTTCGCGGTAGCGAGTTTCAAACCATTCTTTAGTAAAATCGTTGGGAACCTCGATTACAAGGCAGTTATTATCGAGTGACACAGGTTTTGTAAGATTAAACCAGGTTTCAAAACTGGGCTTGTTCAGTTCCTTGCTCAATTCGGAAAGGATTAACTGCCAGGTTTCATTTAAACGGCTGTTCACACTAGATACCTCCAATTTGAGCAAGAAAAGACGCAGTTATCAACAATCTGCGTAGTTATCAACAGCTGCTGTGGATAACTGCCGGGTTATTTTCTTACTTAGCAGCCTGCAAAAACATATTAACAGATATGCAGTACATCTGCAAAGGGAAACTTGTAGTAATTAAACAAGTAAATAGACAATAACAGTGGAACAGGCCGGTAGAGAAAGGAATTAATCAGAGCCCATAAATTCAGCGTTTACCTTGACATTCGCAGTTTCGTTGCTGTATAATTCACTATGATTCTGAAAGGGAAAAAGAAGGAGCCCACACGATGAAGAGAACATACCAACCCAAAAAAAGAAAAAGGAAAAAGCTGCACGGTTTTCGCAGAAGGATGAGCAGTAAAGCCGGAAGACAGATAATCAAGAAGAGAAGGCAAAAGATGAGAAAGCGTGTCAGTGCTTAAAAAGCATGACTTTTGACAGGCTTAAGAAAAATTGGGAATTTAGGCGGGTTTATCGTAAAGGCAGGACGGTTGTATCAAAAAATATCGTCCTTTATTACTGCCCTAATGGAACGAGTCAAAACAGGATTGGCTTTTCAATCAGCAAAAAAGTCGGCAAGAGTGTTGTCCGAAATAAGATAAAAAGGATTTACAGGGAAGCTTTCAGCAGGGTGGAAAAGCATCTCTGTAAAGGATACGATTTTATAGTGATTGCTCGAAAACCGGCAGCAGATGTTTCTTTTCATGAGGCATGTAAGGAGTTGTATAATCTTTGCCGGAAAGGGAAACTGCTTTTAAAACGGCAGGCAGAATAATAGAAAAAACCGCGAAAAACGTATGTTTGGCCTTATTAAGGTTTTACATTTTAGTTGTATCACCGGTAAAACCTCGAGTATGCCGTTTCTATCCTTCCTGTTCACAATACACATATGAAGCAGTAACGCGGTATGGTATTGCAAAAGGACTGTTCATGGGTGCCGGGAGGATTCTACGCTGCCATCCTTTTAATCCCGGGGGTTACCATCCTGTTGAGTAATATTTTAGGTAGGAGGAAAATAAATGATTGATGCCATTGCTCAATTTTTCGGCATCGTAATAAGTTATATATATGAGATTGTGCCCAACTTCGGCGCAGCCATTATAATTCTCACGGTTTTAGTTAAACTTGTTACGTTTCCATTAAACAACAAACAAATCGAGTCGTCTAGAAGAATGCAGAAGCTGCAGCCGGAAATTAAAAAAATCCAGCAGAAATATAAGGACGACAAAGAAAAACAGAATAAGGCTATGTCGGAGTTCATGCGGGAAAACAAGATGAACCCCCTGGCCGGTTGCCTGCCGCTTTTGGTTCAACTGCCGATTTTAATTGGGGTATTTCGTCTTTTAAGGGAGCCGGACATTGTCGAACAAAGTATTGGAGAAGCATTCAGCCCTTATTTATTTCAATCTGCAGAGCTTGTCAATTTGTTGAACATGCCTTTAACCGGTTTTAGTGTAGAGGCATTTTTTGGCCAGCTAAGCTACTATTATTTATTCCCACTCATCGCCGGAGCTACTACATATCTGTATTCCAAAATGTCTATGCCCGTGGAAAGCAGCCAAAAGATGATGCTTTACATGATGCCCCTTATGATTACCGTGTTCAGCTTCAGTTTCCCGGTGGGGCTGGTAATATACTGGACTATGAATAATATTTTCTCCATCGGTCAGCATAAACTAATCAATTATATGGATACAATAAAAGGCAAAAAACCGGAAGAACCGGTCAAGTCTGAAGGCGAGATTAAAGCCGTTGCAGGGGAAGAGGAAGCGGCACAAGAGGTAAAAGACAAGAAGGAAGAAAAAGAAGCGAAGAAAGATAAAGAAAAGAAAAAGAAAAAGGTAAAAAGTGAGGCGGACTTTTTTAAAGTTGGTTCGGAAAAAGTGGGGTCCGCTTCAGGCGCGGCTGAAGATGAGCGAAAAGATGAAAAAACCGGGAAAAAGAAAAAGAAAAAAGGGAAGGGTAAGAAATGATCGAATATGAAGCGACAGGCAAAACCCTGGAGGAGGCCGTAGAAAAAGCTGTTTCGTCCCTTGGTATAAAAAAAGAAAATGCCGAAATAGAAATTAAAGACGAACCCTCCGGGGGACTTATGGGCCTAATTGGCAATAAAATAGCCAGGGTTTCAGTTAAACCGATCAAGGAACCAGCTGAATATTTAAAAACTTACCTCGACGCAATACTGGGCTATATGAATATAGAAGGCAGAATTGACATAAATGAAGACGAAGAAAAGCTGGAAGCGGCGGTTTACGGCAAGGATGTCGGCGCTTTGATCGGGCGGCGCGGAAAAACATTAAGCGATCTGCAGTACCTGTTAAACGTGATAATGAGAAGACAGTTTGCCAGGATAGACAAGAGAGTAGTTTTAGATGTGGAAAATTACCGGTCAAAGCGAGAAAAAACCCTGGCTCAGCTTGCAAAGAATGTGGCAAGAAAAGTTAGCAAAGAAGGCCGGGAACAGGCACTTGAGCCGATGACCCCGCAGGAAAGAAGGGTCATTCATCTTGCCCTGCAGGGTTACCCGGGAATTGCCACATACAGCTCCGGGGAGGAGCCTCACCGGAAAGTCATAATAGCGCCAGGCTGATAAAATCCAGAGGCGCCGCCCCGCCAGCGGGGCGGTTTTTTAATGCTTTGTGTGTTTGTAAAGGAGAGATCGCCAAGTGGTTGACAATGATACCATTGCTGCTATCAGCACACCGCTGGGAGAAGGTGGAATAGGTATAGTCCGGCTCAGTGGTCCCGAAGCCTATCCAATAACCGAAGCATTATTTGACTGTCCCCGGAGCAGCGAACCTTCATACCCGCAGCCCCGCTATTTATATTACGGTTACATAAAAGACCAAAAAGGGACAAGGGTTGACGAGGTCCTGGTTTCTTTTATGCCCGCTCCATCTACCTACACATGTGAAGATGTGGTGGAAATAAACTGCCACAGCGGTATTTTTGCTCTTAGAACAATATTAGATCTTGTTCTGAAGGAAGGTGCCCGGCTGGCGGAACCGGGCGAATTTACCAAAAGGGCTTTTATTCACGGAAGGATCGATTTAAGCCAGGCAGAGGCTGTCCAAAATATAATCAGGGCCCGGTCGGAAGAAGCGGTAAAGACAGCGGCCAGGAGCCTGCAGGGTGAGTTGAAGGGCACCATCAGGGAAATAATGGACAAGATAGTGGAACTGCGCGCCCCGCTTGAAGCATCTTTTGACTACCCGGAAGAGTTTGAACCCGCCGGTTTTGATTACGAGACTTTGGTGCGTGAACTTGAAGAAGTCAAAGAATCTATAAAATGGCTGCTGCAGGGGGTGGAAAGAGACAGGGCTTACCAGGAAGGGGTATCAGTGGCAATAATCGGGCGGCCTAATGTCGGCAAATCTTCTCTGCTCAATGTTCTTTTGCGCCAGCAGAGGGCCATAGTACATGAAGTTCCGGGCACTACCAGGGACTTGCTGGAAGGGTATATGAACCTGGGCGGATATCCGCTGCAGCTGGTAGATACTGCCGGGATAGTGGGCACAGAAGATCCGGTGGAACAGCAGGGAGTTGAGCGCTCGCGTGCTGCCGCTGCCCGGGCCAGGTTGCTTATAATGGTAGTTGACGGTTCTGAACCATGGACCGAAGCAGACGAAAAGATTATCCGCCTGAAGCAGGTGGATCAGGGTATGGTTGTAGCAATCAATAAATCTGATTTGGAACAAAGGGTGGATCAGAGCCATATAAGAAAATTATACGGCGATATTGAAATAGTGCAGACAGCAGCGACCAGGGGAAAGGGTGTCCAGAAACTTGAAGAGGCGGTGACCAGGCAGCTGGATAAACTTTTTGGCCCGGGCTCAGAAAGTCCGGCGATAGTCTCTTTGAGGCATGAAAAAATCCTGGAGGAAGCATTAAGTGGGCTGGAAAATGCAGTAGCAGTTGTAAAAATCCACCCGCTTGAACTGGTCAGCCTGGAACTGCAAAATGCCTGGATAAAGCTCGGAGAAATTACCGGTGACACAGCAAGCGAAGATCTGCTGGACAGGATATTCAGTGAGTTTTGCCTGGGCAAATAACCTTTAAGCAGGGCGTTTGGGAGTTAAAATGACAGGCCAACAACTGGAACCGTTGATCGAAACACTGGTAGAAAACCTGGAACTGGAAATCAGCTCCGAACAAAAAAATAAACTGCTTAAGTTTACTGTTCTGCTAATGGATGGCCTGCAGAAACAAAGGCTTCTAGGGGACAAAACAGCGGAAGCAATCATCGGCAAGCACTATTATGATTCCCTCTATCTTTTAAAGTGTGAATATTTTTCACCTGAAAGCAGCGTCCTTGATATGGGCAGTGGAGGTGGCTTCCCGGGCATACCGCTTAAAATATGCCGGGAGGATATTATTTTGTATTTAATGGATTCGAATCGAAAAAAAACAAGCTTTCTTGAAGGAGCGGTTAGATCTCTGGCTTTAGAAGGAAGCTATGTTTTGTGGGGCAGAGCGGAAGATTGGGGTCAAAGGGCGGGGCACCGGGAAAAATACGATATTGTGCTGAGCAGGGCAGTAGTTGAAATGGCCTCCCTGGCAGAGCTTGTTTTGCCTTTGGTAAGGTTGGGTGGGCGGGCTTATCTTTATAAAGGACCGAAGGGGGCAAAAGAAGCCGCTGAAGCCAAAAAGGCAATTAGCACCTGCGGTGGAAAACTGGAAAGAGTGTGGACATACCGCCTGCCGACAGGGGAGCCTCGGGAAATTTATTGTTTGGTAAAAACAGAAATCACACCCCCGCAGTATCCAAGAAAAGCCGGGAAACCCGCCCGCAAACCTTTAAAATAATCTCATGTTAATTAAAATTATTACGTGCCGTTAAGTTATTGGATGAAGGAAAGCCGGTTTGGTTGTCAAATTAATGAGTATGGAAAGTTATAAAAGAGGACGATGATATAATTGAATGAAAGCTGGACGGAAAAATTTTCATTTAGCAGCACTGAGCCGGCGACGGAAAAAGTTTTAGCGATTGATATCGACCAGATCAGGCCCAATCCTTTTCAGCCGCGTAGGGAAATAGCCGAGGAAAAAATTGATGAACTGGCTCAATCGATCAAGTCGGCGGGGCTGATTCAGCCAATTGCCGTGCGGCGGGCAAGCAGCGGGTATCAACTGGTTGTAGGCGAGCGAAGATTGCTGGCCTGCCGGAAACTCGGCTGGAAAAAAATATCCGCAGCAATTAAAACTATTTCCGATAACGATATGGCCATGCTGGCTTTGATTGAAAACCTGCAGCGTGAAAACTTGAATTTCATTGAAGAAGCTTCCGGCTATTTAAACCTGATGAAAAAATTTAACCTCACCCAGGAAGTCCTCGCTCAGCGTTTGGGGAAGAACCAGTCCACAATAGCCAATAAGGTCAGGCTGCTTAAATTGCCGCGGTCGGTTAGAGAAAAGCTGCTGTATAATAACCTATCGGAAAGACACGCCCGCGCTCTATTGAGGTTGAACTCAGAGCAAGAGCAGGCAAACATGATTGAAGAAGTCAAGGAACGCGGTTTAACCGTTAGCCAGTTAGAAAAAAGAATCGATAAGTTGATGGAACAGGTAGAAAGTGAAAGGAAAGTGAAACGTTCAAAACCGATTGTCCGGGACATGCGGATCGTCTTGAACACAATTAGAGAAGCGGTGGAAGTAATACAGAGCTCAGGGTTGTACCCGGATGTAGACGAAAAGATAGAACAGGATTACATTGAAGTAACAATCCGTCTGACTAAGGATATGATTAAACCTAAAAAATAAAGATGCTGACAAAAACGGGGAGCGATAAATAATGGCACATGTGATTGCAATAGCAAATCAAAAGGGCGGCGTTGGAAAGACCACCACAGCTATTAACCTGAGCGCTTCTTTGGCTAAGATGGGTTCAAAAGTGCTGCTCATAGACATAGATCCCCAGGGGAATACTACCAGTGGAGTAGGTTTGCAGAAAAACGAAATCAAGACCTGTATCTATAACTGCTTAATTGATGAACAGCCGCTCGAGAAAATAGTTTTACCGACCCGGTGGGAGAACCTGGATGTGGCTCCGGCGACGATCCAGCTGGCCGGTGCGGAGATCGAGCTGGTTTCGCTGGTATCCCGTGAAGAAAAACTTAAGCGGGCCCTCAATCCAATTAAGGAGAACTATAAATATGTTGTCATAGACTGCCCTCCGTCACTGGGCCTGCTAACTTTAAATGCATTAAATGCGGCCAACGGAGTGATGATCCCGATTCAATGCGAATATTACGCCCTGGAGGGCCTCGGTCAACTGATGAACACTATTTCACTGGTGCGCAAGCATTTAAACGAAGAACTGCAAATTGAAGGGGTTTTATTGACCATGTACGATACCCGAACAAAGCTGTCGGAACAGGTAGCCGAGGAAGTAAGAAATTATTTTAAGCGGTATGTTTACAAAACCATAATACCGCGAAATATACGTTTGAGCGAAGCGCCCAGTTATGGAAAGCATATCCTCGAATATGATCCAAGAAGCAAGGGTGCTGAGCTCCATCTTGCTTTAGCCCGGGAGGTTGCCGCCAAATGAGTGAAAAAAGGCGTTTGGGAAAAGGACTGGGAGCACTGATTCCAGAGGCCCTGTCAGGGAACGTAGATGTAAACGAACTGCCACTTGAGCAAATAAAGCCAAACCCGTTTCAGCCTCGCCGCAATTTCGAAGATGAAAAACTACATGAACTGGCCGCATCAATAAAAGAGCATGGAATTTTACAGGCTATTGTTGTCGCCCCGGAAGTCGAGGGAAATGATTACGTCCTGGTCGCCGGGGAACGCAGGTGCCGGGCTGCAAGAATGGCCGGTTTGACCACCATCCCGGCCGTGATTAAGCCGCTTGACAGAAAAGCCATGCTGGAAATCGCCCTCATCGAGAATTTGCAGCGAGAAGATTTAAACCCGGTGGATGAAGCAATAGCTTACCGTAAACTTATGGAGGAATTTAATTATACGCAGGAGGAACTTGCCGGGCGCCTGGGGCGGAGCAGGCCCGCGATAGCCAACACGCTGAGGCTGTTATCGCTTTCCGATCAGGTTTTGGATTTACTGGCCAGGGGAGAAATTGCCCCGGGCCAGGCCAGGCCGCTTCTCTCGATAGAAGACCGGGATCTTCAACTCGAAGCAGCTAAAAAAATTATCAAGGAAAAAATTTCAGCCCGCGAAGCTGAAAAAATGGTCCTTAAAACCCATTCCCGGGGCGGGAAGGAAAAAAGCCGGGAACAGGTTGGCCCGGAAGACCCCCTGCAAGCGGAACTACTTTTGCAAATTCAGCGTGCCCTGGGCACCAAAGTTAAGATCAAGCAGGGAAAAAGCGGAGGCATGATCGAAATATACTACTACAGCGAAGAGGATTTAGAGCGCCTGGTGGCCTTTCTTTTGCCGGATGGCTTATAAGATCTATAAAAGTTTCAAGCTTCATGTTTCACGTGAAACACAAATATCCGGGAGATATATTGTTTCACGTGAAACATTTTTGTTTTTAATTTGTAACTACTCAGGCCTAACCCGCTATGCCATAGGAAACGGTTCCATCGTTTTCCCTTCGGCCTTCGCTACGCTCAGGAGCGCTCGAACCGTCCCCATGGCACAGCTTTTCACTCAACAATGACAATAGGATGAGTAGTTACTTTAATTTTAAATGCCCGTGTTCCTTTTTTTGGCCCAACAGGGCAAACGGGGGCAGGGAGAGATAAAGGCGCCTTGCTTTCTTAAAGGGGTCATGGGATAGCTGTCCGATATATAATCATCGCAAGCTTGATAGGCTGTGTTATAATTGAATACAGAGTAACTGCTCAGGCCTAACCCGCTATGCCATAGGAAACGGTTCCATCGTTTTCCCTTCGGCCTTCGCTGCGCTCAGGAGCGCTCGAACCGTCCCCATGGCACAGCTTTTCACTCAACAAGGACAATAGGCCGAGTAGTTACAATACAGATATATAATCGGGGGTAAATAAATACCGAAGCAGGTGTTTTTATTAAGCCCCGATTTTTTTGGTTGGAAGGGCAGTGATCGAAGTGTCAACACCGGAGAAAAAACGCTGCTTCACAATAATGATTGTGCCTCATTCTGAAGAAGCAACATACAGCATACGGCTTCCTCTTTATATCGTGCAGATCCTTGTAGCTCTGCTGGTTTTAATTGTTATCACTTTTTGTGTGCTGGGATATGCTTATTTAAGGGCCGCGGCTTTGGCGGAAGAAGCCAGTGTTCTCAGGGAGGTGAACAGGGCCCAGCAGGAGGAAATTAACGCCCTGGCCCTGGAAACCCAAAAAATGATGGATCAGATGCGCGAGGTCGATGAGTTGATTGATATAGTAACGGAAAAGCTGGAGGTATCGCCCGAAGAGCTTGAAGAAGAGCTTGAAACCGGGGATCTTGGAGAAGAGCCCGATGCTGAAGGCCTTGACGACCTGCAGGGCCAATCCACGCCCGGCAATCCTCATACACCTTCAACTGGAAACAGTATCTATGTCGATCATGACCGAGTTTACGGGAGCCGCTTTACTTCCGGAGGAATTATGGATCGAGCGGCTGATAATATCGCCTTTTTACAAAGCATGGTCCCGGAGCGCTCCGAAACACTTGATATGGTCGGAGGTTATGTTGAAAGAACAGATGCGAAACCTTCTATTTGGCCCACCCGCGGGCGCATTGTCTCCGGGTTTGGAATGAGAAGAATCCCCTATGCCAGCAGCGGTTACCAGTTTCACAACGGCGTGGACATTGTCGGTTCACACGGCGCAGCCATCTGGGCCACCGCCGATGGCAAAGTGACCTATACCGGCTACCGGGGAAGCCTGGGCAACCTGGTAATTGTGGATCACGGTTATGGATATGAAACATATTATGCTCACCTGGCCGGGTTTGCCGTTGAAAGCGGCAAAGAAGTCAAAAGAGGACAAACTATCGGTTACATGGGCAGTACCGGGCGGACCACGGGCACTCACCTTCATTACGAGGTTCACTACGAGGGCTCGCCGGTCAACCCGGTTAACTATATGAAGCAGCAATAACTCCAAGGAGGAAATAACTTTGTTTAAAAAAGAAAACCATCAAACACCTCCGGATAAAGTTAACACTGTTATTGGCAAAGAAACTTTTTTTAAAGGTAATATCAGCGGCAATGGTTTGATACGTGTTGACGGAGAGGCCGAGGGTGAAATAACCAACACGGGAGATGTAATTATCGGCGAAAGTGGCAAATTAACCGTAAACCTCAAGGCTCGCAATGTTACGATCGCCGGTCATTATGAAGGAGATCTTGAAGCGGAAGGCAGGCTGGAACTGAAAAAAACTGCAACAGCCTCAGGCACCTTTAAAGCCAACCTTTTAGTGGTGGAAGAAGGTGCGGTTTTATCTGGAAGCACGGAAATGCAGAACAAAGAACAGGCCGCCTCATCGACGGCCGGGCGCTGGGCGCCCTTTAAATCTGCAGAACCGGAGCAAAAAGCAGAGCAAAAAGAGAAAGAACAGCAGAGCTCGTAATCGAACAAACATTTTTATGGCAGGCCTGCCCGTGCTTGCTGCCGGTGTTTTGACCTTTAATTCAGCAAAAATTTTGGCAAGATATTCCGAGCCTGCCTCATGGTAGCTTGATTAAAGGAAGGGGTAAGGAGATCTTTCCGGATGCTGCATTTTTCAGGCCGGCTTCAGGCATCACTGCCGGATCTGCCGGGCTTCTTTTTAGCGGCAGGAAAATGCTCGGCGAGCTATTATAGGGAAGCACCCGCAAGTGTGCTTCCTTTTTTGCTCCCTGCCGGCAGGGCA
>PUNU01000261.1 GCA_003551865.1 Syntrophomonadaceae bacterium | reverse complement strand
CCAGTTTATCTTTCAACGTCTTGTTAACGATCTGCAGTTCCCGGTTTGATGTGGGCTCATCTAATATGGATGGATTATCTTCGGCTTCATATCCCCGGTGAAGAATTAAAGTGGCGTCTCCGCCGTCATCGACGATCTGATGCGGCCCTAAGTCGCCGGGCCAGTTTTGGGCCTGCAGGTTGCACCACCAGTACTCTTCCAGGGTTTCACCTTTCCAGGCAAATACCGGTACACCCTTGGGATCTTCGACGGTCCCTTCTTTTTCCGGCGGACCCACTACTACCGCCGCGGCGGCATGGTCCTGGGTTGAAAAAATATTACAGCTGGCCCAGCGGACATCTGCGCCGAGCTCTACCAGCGTCTCAATCAGGACCGCTGTTTGTATGGTCATATGCAGGCTTCCAGAAATTCGCAGGTTTTTTAAGGGTTTTTGATCGGCATACTTCTCCCTGGTAGCAATCAACCCGGGCATTTCCTTCTCCGCAATTTCAATTTCCTTTCTTCCCCAGGGAGCGAGACTCAGGTCCGCTACCCGGTAATCCATTTTTTTTGTTTCTGCCATCTTTGTTGTTTAATCCTCCCATAAAATTTATTGCAGGCTGTTATTCCCACGGTGAAAGTCAATTCTTTTCAGCCGCCATATTGAACTGGACCAGCAGCAGTTGCCTGCTCGATGCCAAAGCATCTTACTGCTGTCTGAAGGCGCCATCATTAATCGCTTGTTTAATCTCCCGGATGCGCTGTTCGTCGAACTGGGCCCCGGTCTGGGAAACGATCTGGGCAGCGATATAAGACGCCATTTTCCCGGCATCTTCCAGCGAATATCCTTTGATCAGTGCGTATAGAAAACCGGCGGCATAATTGTCCCCCGCACCCGTACTGTCTACGGCATTAACTTTAAAAGCTTCGATATTAAGGCCTTCCTCGCTGTTTGAAGCAATGCAGGACCCGTCTGCACAGTTTTTTACGGCAGCGATAACACACCTTTTAGCCAGCTTTTCCGCCGCTTCCTCCGGGTCGTCAATGCCCAGCAGGAGGTGCGCTTCATCGCGGTTTGCCAGTAAAACATCCACTTTGTTTTCAATCAGTTTAAGAAAATCGTTGTAGTGCCGCTCAACTGCGAAGGGGTCGGCCAGGTCAAAAACCACCCGGGTTCCAGCTTTACGCGCTGTTTTAATAGCATCTGTAAGGGCTTCCTTTTGATTGTCGGTATCCCACATGTACCCTGTAAAGTATAGGTATTCGGCCTGCGCAATCGCCTCGTGGTTTACATTTTCCGGCCCAAATCTTTGGCAAACGCCCAGCCGTGTATTCATTGTTCTTTCGTGATCGGGAGTTACGAGGACTATGCTGCTGCCTGTATCGCCTTCTACGGTAGTCAGGTCGGAAATAACATTCTTTTCTTTCAGCCTGCGGCTGTATATTTCACCCAATTCGTCACTGCCGACCATACCGGCCAGGGTGATGCGGACTCCGAGCGCAGCCAGGGTAATCATTGTATTGGGCGCGGAACCGCCGCAGGAATAAACTTTTTCCCGATCCTTGATGTAGTCCAGGATATAATTACTGCGTTCGGTATCGACCAGTTCCATGGTTCCCTTGTTTAGCCCAAGTTCTTCTAAATCTTTGTCGCTTACCCGGGCGAGAATATCGATCAGGGGATTGCCGATTCCGTATACTTCTACTTTTTCGCTATTATTATTTTTCATCCCTAATCTCCTTTTGGCGCTTTTGCTAATTAAAAGGGTCAAAAACCCGTCCTTGCTTAATAATATTAAAATATCCGCGAGCAGTTAAAATAGCAGGCCCCGGCCGTATGGTTATACCAAACAGGCGAACATGCTAAAGCAAAAACTTCTATTCGATATACCTGTGGTTTGGGGAATTTTTCCAGCGTCCTCTGTCAAATAGTTTTACAGTTTTCCTTAAAAGTATTTAAATTATATCACTTTCTGCATTAAACGTCAAAATATTCATGTCTTAAAGTCGTCTTGCTCTTCGATTAGAGCCTGCTGCATCAACCAAAGAAGTGCGGTAGTGACAGGTAATCTTCCGGTGTGTCGATATCGGTAATTACGGATGAAGTCTTTGTTTCAACCAGATCAAGCTGATTCCGTTCAAGCCGGCTGATTATATTTCTCCCGCCGCGATCGCCGGTAATTTTCATCAGCTCTGGCCAGGCCTGCCGGTCAATAAGGGTTGGGTTGCCTCTTTTCCCCATATAAACAGGACAGGTGGCTATTTTTAAATTTTTCCTGTAACTGGAGATGAGGCTGCGGTAAACCTCTGCAGGGACATGGGGTTGATCGCCCAGGGCAAATATAACGCCCTGGACGTCACTGCTAACTGCCGAAAGTCCCAGCTTTAGAGATCCGGCCATACCCGATTCATGATCCGGGTTCACGATTATTCGGCATTTTTTAGTGCCGATAATTTCGGGCCAGCCGCTTTGCGGCCTGGTGACCACGATTATCTCCTCTATTCCGGCTTTGATAACTTGTTCCACGGTTTGCTCGAGCATCCTCTTGCCCTTGACCGGTAGGGAAAGCTTATCCCGGCCCATCCTGGAAGAAGACCCGGCCGCCAGGAGCACACAGGACACCTTGACCGGGCTTTCTCCGGATCTCAGGCTTAAATTGAGCTTGACGGGATGCTGTTCTCTTCCACTGGTCACCAGGAACCGCTTATTACAGTCTGAGCTGCGTAAAAAACCGGCTATTTCCAGGACGGAGGTCCCGGGGTTTTCCAACAGGTCGGCCTTATTGAAGATTGCCTTTAATTGAGAACGCGGTGCAAGTTCCAGGCCCAGAGCAAACATGTGCTGAAAGGTTATGCCGATAAGTTTAAAATCAATGATCGCATTTTTCTCCACGTCGAGAGTTTTTGCCAAATGGCCAGGCCGGTGAACACTGGTTTCGTTTAGCGGGAGGCCGAGGGCATCTGCGCCGATTATCGGGACGATAATATCTGATCGGGCAGGTACAGCCGGCTCGTGGTTGGCGTATCCTTTGATCGGAAAACCTTTTGATCCGTCGGCTTCCACCAGGATAATGGCCGGAATTTCTCTAACTATTAGCTCGATATCGCCCGGTGCCGGGCCCTCGACCTTGCCGTCTTCCAGGATGCTTTTTCCCAAAACCGCAGTATTGCCTTTTTGAAAGAAATTCTTTAGCTCCTGGAGGGCTGCTTTAAGGTCGCGGTTTAAAAATATGGGTATATCTTCAGGTGGATATACCCTGGTTGTGGTGGTTAGTAAGACTTTTTTTCCGGTCTTTTCCGCTTCAAGGGCCAATTTTTTGATCAGGGTAGTCTTTCCACCGGCACCATAAAAAGATACCACTGCCGGAGGTTCGACACCCAGGCACCGATACAGCGAAAGTTGCTCCATATTGACGTCGTTCCACCACCTTTCGGAGAACGGTTCTTTTAAGCCCTGAAAAAGCAGCGATCGATACAGTTATAACCGCCGCCGCTGTTTATGATGCCCCTGCCTCCGCGGGGACATTTCACAAAGGAAATTTTTTGATGAGGGCATACGACCCAGCCCGGCTCATCCAGATCATAACTTCCACACTTACGGCACTGAAGGCCTTTTTCCGTCACAAAAAGCTCACCGCTTTCCTTGATCCGCTTACAGTGGTGGCAAAAGCAGTACTCCATATCTGTAAGTTTATCTGAACTGTAATTTATTGTCATCGCGCCGCCTCCCGGAAAAATATCTTGCCCATTTGTAACTACTCAGCCTATTGTCCTTGTCGAGTGAAAAGCGGTGCCATGGGGACGGTTCGAGCGTTCCTGAGCGCAGCGAAGGCCGAAGGGAAAACGATGGAACCGTCCCCTATGGCATGGCGGGTTAGGCCTGAGTAGTTACGACCATTTTAAGATACAGCTTAATTATAGCAAAACATAATTAAACCGTTTCAGCTGTTATTTTCTAAACGGGCTTAAAGTAATGATTCAAAATTGCCTCCAGAACTCCGCCTCCTACTGCCCTGGCTTTGTCTGAAATGCTGCAGAAGTCTACAGTCTCTCCGCGGGGGTCGATATCTCCGACCTTCATGCCCTTCTTGACCTGCAAGCCGGGATAAAGCAGGCCTCTGACCAGCCCGTCGATCTGCGTATAAACCGGGTTGCGATCCACTAAAGCAACCGTTTCACCTTTGATTACCGTGTCGCCAATCATTTTATGCGGTTTAAATATGCCGTCGGCCGGGGCCCTAAGCAGTCTTTCCATGGCAAAGCCGGCAATTTCCCCCGGTTCTCCGGTGTCTGAATCCGCCGTCCCACGATCAATTACACAGCCCAGCTTATGGCCGCGCCTGGTTTCGATTACCGCGTGGACGTCTTTTCCGGCTGTAAAGCCCGGACCAAGGGCAATGACCAGTTCGGCGTTGTTAATGCAGGTGCCAAGGTTCTTTTTGGCCATAACGGCGTCGACCAAAATTTTTGGTTGCAAAAAGCTTAGGGAATCGCCCCTGGGATCTATGAGAACCGGGATAATCCGTTTTTTAATAAGTTCCGGGGCCTTTTCTACCGTGGGACACAGCCTGGCTTCAACCGACTCAACCACTGCAGAACCTTCGTAGACGGCCGTGGCAAAAGATACGGTTCTGCGCACTACCAGGGGCCTGGGCAGTTCCAGCATCACCAGGTTAAACCCCGACCGCCACAGGCGGTGGGCTACACCACTGGCCAGGTCGCCGGCACCCTTGATAATAACCAGCCTGGGAATCATCTCTTGGTCTGCCTCTCCTTTTTATTACATTTGTAACTACTCAGCCTATTGTCCTTGTCGAGTGAAAAGCGGTGCCATGGGGACGGTTCGAGCGTTCCCGAGCGCAGCGAAGGCCGAAGGGAAAACGATGGAACCGTCCCCTATGGCATAGCGGGTTAGGCCTGAGTAGTTAATTACATTTTAACATTAAATATCTTTAAAGGGGGAAGCCATCTTCTTTTGAATGGGCGGAAGTGGGCTAACTGAACTCTTCGTCACTGTTTTTGTTTAATCGCCGGGCCATTTTTTGAACAGCCGCCGGGCGTACCAGAAAAAACCGGCCGGGGAATCCCCGGCCGGTAGTCTCAGCAGATTATTTATTTCTTTTCTTGAATGGCTTTCCAGATCCTTTCCGGTGTAAGTGGAAATGTGTTGACGTCTATGTCCAATGCATCGCAGACGGCATTGGCCAGGGCCGGGGCCACTCCAATCATCGGCTGTTCACCGATGCCGCGTGCGCCGTAAGGGCCGTTTTCTTCAGGAGTTTCAATAATGAAGCTGTCAATATGCGGAGTATTTTCGATTGTGGCGATTTTATAATCGGTAAAGTTGCTGTTGAGCATGACTCCTTTATCAAAGTGGACCTCTTCGAAAAGGGCTGTGGAAAGGCCCATTATGGTCCCGCCGTGCAGCTGGACTTCACACATTTTCGGATTCACCGCTTTTCCGGCATCGATAGAGCTGGCCAGCTGAAGGATTTTGATTGTGCCTGTTTCCGGATCAACCTCCACTTCAGCCGCCGTTGCACCGAAGCAGTAGAAGAGGCCGGGATTGCCCTGGCCGGTTTCCGGGTCAAGGTTGGTCATGTTGGTTGGCACAAACGATCCCCGGCCAATAATCGGTCCGGCAATGCCTTCACCGGTACACTTTTTACAGCTGTCGGCCACTTCCCTTATGGTGGCTTTTTTATCAGGATCTTTGGTTGAAAATATTTTACTGCCGTCGAAGCTGAGTTCATTTTCCGGCACTTCCAGCAGGTCTGCCGCTATGCGGTAAATTTGACCCAGGGCATCTTCAGCAGCTCTCTTGACCGCGGTCCCGCAGGTGTAGGTTACCCTGCTGCCCACACTTTGCCATTCATATGGGGTAAAGTCGGTATCAGGCACCCTGATATCAATATTTTCAACAGGAATATGCAGGGCCTCGGAAGCAATCTGGCTGATTGCAGTCAGCATGCCCTGGCCCATCTCGGTGGCCCCGATCATGACATGGGCGGTGCCGTCTTCGTTGATGCGGATGATCGCCGATGATGAGGCATTGCTGGGCTGAGCCGGGCACTTAACCAGCCCGGAAATGCCCTTGCCGCGGTACTTGCCTTCTTTCTTGCCCCAGCCGATTTTCTCGGCCACCGTATTAAGACATTTGTCAAAACCCACATGGTGGACTACCTGGCCTGAGGCGGTGGTCGATCCCTCTTTCATTCCGTTTATATGACGCACCTCCAGGGGATCCATATTCAGCTCTCGGGCAATCTCCTCCATTTGCCGCTCTATGCCCCACTGCATTTCACACATGCCGAAACCGCGCATCGGCCCGCCGACCGAGTTGTTTGTGTAAACGCAGTAGGAGTCAGTTTTAACGTTGGGAATATCATATGCGCCGCTTGAACTGTATCCGGCAGCCCGGACGATGTTAACGCCGTATTCGGTGTAAGCGCCGCCGTCCCAGATCATTTTATATTCCAGGGCGGTTATGCGGCCGTCATTGCGCACACCGGTTTTTAAGTGTGAATAGAGGGCCTGACGCATAAAAGTCCCCTGCATGTCTTCTTCCCTGGAAAAAACAATCCGCACGACATGGCCGGGAAACATCTGAGCCAAAGGCACAACCAGCCCTTCCAGTGAAGCTCCGGCTTTACAGCCAAAACCGCCGCCAATATAGCTGGAGATTACCCTGATTTTGTGCATCGGGATATCCAGCGATTTAGACAAAAGCTGGCGGACAACATTGGGTGATTGGGCCGTGCTCCAAACTGTAAGCTTGCCGTCAGGGCTCCACTGGGCGGCGGCTTTGTGGGTTTCTATGGGAACATGCTGAATCTGTGGGACCTGGAAGTCCCTTTCGACAATAAAATCGGCCTCGGCAAAGCCCTTGTCTATGTCTCCTTTGCGCAGTTTGAAGTGGTTGGCAATATTTGTTCCGGGCTGGGGATAAAATATCGGCACCACGTCATAACTGCCCAGATCTTCATGGACCAGAGGGGCATCGGGCTTCATCGCTTCGTGGGGATCAAAAACGCCGGGCAGTTCTTCATATTCAACTTCGATCAATTCTACCGCTTCTCTGGCTGCCTTTTCCGTAACTGCGGCAACCACGGCAACAGGCTCGCCCCAGTAGCGAACCTTGTCAACGGCTAAAAAATTTCTGTCAATCAAGTAAAGTCCTATCCGGTTTGGGAAATCCCTGCCGGTGAGCACTGCTTTTACACCGGGGTACTGCAGTGCTTTCGATGCATCGATATTTTTAATCTTGCCGTGTGCTATCGTGCTTTTTTTCATTTTGGCATGAAGCATCGGGCCGATATAAAGGTCTTCTATAAACTTGGCCGACCCGGTTACTTTTTCAACGGAATCTTTGCGCGGCACAGAAGTGCCGACACAATTGTATTCAGCCATCTTTGCATTTCCTCCTTTCCTGTTTATTTTTTTGCAGAGGCCTTGATGGCTTCCCTTATTTCCTGGTATGCACCGCAGCGGCACAGGTTGCCGCTCAAGGCTTCATTTATATCTTCGTCACTTGGGTCTGCGTTGCGGTCGAGCAGTGCCCTTGCGGCCATGATCATGCCTGGAGTGCAGTAACCGCACTGGAACGCTGCATGCTCGATAAAAGCTTCCTGGACACGGTCAAGTTCGCCGTTTTTGGACAGGCCTTCAATTGTGATCAGCTCTTTTCCATCCAATTCTACGGCCAGAACCAGGCATGAGTTAACCGGTTTTCCGTCCAAAAGCACCGTGCATGCACCGCACTCGCCGATTTCACAGCCTTCCTTGGTACCGGTCAGCATCAGCTCTTCCCTGATGAACTTGAGCAAAGTTTGATCGACGGCCGCTTCTTTTGTTTCCCGACTTCCATTTATGCTAAAATTGATTGTTAGTTTTTCCGACATTATTTACACCCCCATTGTCTGTTCAAGGCCGCGCTTGATCAGCACTTCAGTGATGTGGTAGCGGTATTCTCGCGAACCTCTCAGGTCGGTTATGGGAGAAATATCATCATGAACAAGTGCGGCCGCTGCGGCCCAGTCATTTTCCCCTTTCTCATTTATCGCCTTTTCTACCGATTGCGCCCTGACCGGTGTGGGAGCAACGGCCCCGACGGCGATTTTTACCCGGTTTCCCCATCTCTGGACCGCAACCCCGACTGTAGCAAGGTCGACCGAGCCGGTGCGGGAAGCTCTCAGGTATACTCCTTTTTCTTGCGGGTAGGGCCTGGGCACCAGCACAGAATGAACCAGTTCGCCTGCCTCCAGGGCAGAACTGCCCGGGCCGGTGAAAAACTCTTCGATTGGAATTGAACGCTTGCCGCTTGCTCCGACCAGGTTGACTTTAGCCCCGAGGCAGTAAAGCGGCGGGGCGGTGTCCGCCGCCGGTGATGCATTGCAGATGTTTCCGACCAGGGTGGCGCGGTTGCGGATTTGATAGCTGCCGATACTGTGAGCTCCTTCAGCCAGAATGGGCGCTCTGTCCAGGATCGGCCGGTAGGAAGCAACTGCATTTAACGTTATACTCGCCCCAATAATAATTCCCTCATCATTTTCTGTGAGGATATTAAACTCATCAAGATCTTTTATATCGACCAGCTTGCGGGCGCTACATTTTCCCCCACGGATACCGACCAGAAGGTCGGTTCCGCCGGCCAGGGGATACACTTTTTCTTCGCCGATCATTAGATCGAAAACCTGTTTTAAATCAGTAGCTTTTACATAATCATAAGACGGCATTTTCCCCGTTTCACCTCCAACAATTAAAGTCGATTGCCTGCTTTCGTTCCCGTTAAGCTACCTGGCCAGCTCTTTTAAGGCGTCGATGAACATTTCCATAGGCGGTTTGACAATACCGGCGCCGACCTGACCGATACCCGCGTCTTTATGAGCTATACCGGTATTAATGCGTGGGACGATATTTTTTTCAACCACTTTGCGTACGTCGATCCCGGTTGGCGTGCCCTTGAAATCCATGGCCGGAATATTAAAGTTGTTATTTTCTGAAACAGTGATTTCGTACATTTCGTTGGTAGCCTCAAAGGCGTCTCCCGGCTTGCCGCCGATAAAGTTGACAATTGCCGGAGCAGCGGCCATGGCGAATCCGCCGATGCCTACGGTTTCTGTAATGACGCTGTCCCCTATATCGGGGTTGGCATCCGAAGACTTAAATCCGGAGAAATAAAGGCCGTCGGGAACATTGGCCGCTGCGGTAAACCACTTGTCTCCGGTGGAACTGACCCTGATGCCGAAGTCTGTGCCGTTGCGGGCCATTGTTGTCACAAGCGTTGAATTTTCGATCCCGTGGGCGGCAAGGGCCATGCTTTTGCATGAAGCCATGATCGCGTTTAGAGAGGTCAAATCGTTGCTGTGCATAAAAGCCAGCACCTCTGCGGCGGCGGAGGCTTTTTTATCTTTGAAATAAACGGACACATTGGAAAGGTCCAGGCGCGGTGCATTGTAATCTGTTTTTTTGCCCCACTCTGTTTCGACGATAAATGGAGCGACACTGCGGATAAACAACGAGGTTGTCGCCCGGTTGCGATTGTGGCCTTCGTCTCCCATATGGAGAGCCTGGGCAATAATCGTTTTTATGTCGATGCCCCCGGCCAGATCGACCGCTTCCTTGAGCACAGGCGCATAAACTTCATCCAGCCAGCGCAAACGGTTCAATACTTCCTCATCGTAGGCTCCGTAGCGCAGAACCTTGCCGTAACCTTCGTTCATGTTGGAATAGCAGTGACCGCCCCATTCTTTGTCTTCAATAATAAAAACCATCTGCGATGGCGTGATCACGCCGGCCATCGGACCGACGGCATTGCAATGGTGGCAGGGAGCATACTCGATATCTCCGGTCGCGGCCAGCTCTTCTGCCTCATTGACATCTTTTGCCTTGCCTTCGTATATTAGACCTCCAATAATGGCTCCCTTCAGCGGGCCGCTCATCCTCTCCCAGGTAATTGGCGGACCGGCATGTAAAAACAGGTTATCTTTCATCCCCGGAATAACATCCCGGGCCCTGCCGATGTCAACCCACACCGGTCTCGATTTCATCATTTTTTCGACTGCTTTTTGATTCGCCTCATCAATCTTGCTCATAACAAATCACGCCTCCCGGTTATTATTTTAGCTTATCAAGCAGGTTAAGCAGTTCTTCATCACCCATTGCCGGCGGCTGCCAGCGGACATGGATAACCTCTGTTCCTCTCTCTTTTAGGGTTTCGGCAAAACTCTCCAGGCCAATATTTACAACCTTCAGTTCGCTTTTAAATAACGATTCCACAGGTTAAGTCCCTCCCCGGCCATTATTCTAAAAGTTCGGCCACAACAGCGGCCATATCGGCGTTGCTGGGAAAAACCAGCATCCCCTCTTTTTCAAGCTTCTCCACCTGCTCTTTGCGGTTCTGGATATCCCTCTGCGTGCCGCAAACTGTTGCAGCAAAGGTGATATGGCGCCCGTCGGAAGCGGCGGCATTTCTGGCTTCCTTTACTGCATCCAAAGCCGATTCGGCCGGATCGGGGTGGGCGTTAAAACCGAGGACCAGATCAATCATAATTACCGCTGTTTCCGGATCTTTTGCCTCCGTAATTATCCTGTTATTGCGAAGAGCGGGATCAATCATCGGGTGCAGGCGGCCCTGGGTAAATTCATCTTCGCCAAAGTCAATAATCGTATGTTCCCGGCTTCTATAAACGTCCTCAATTTCCCCGGCTTTATCCGAACTGAGGTTGGTGTAAACAGGCTCAATCCGGTCTTGCAGTATTACCAGGGACTCGTAAGCGAGGGTGCCTCCCGAATACAGGGCTCGCAAATAGCGTTGTCCTTCTTTGTAGCTTTTCTTTTCCCGGTCAATTACCTCTTTCCCGGGATGAAAATCTTCGATTTGTGAATCGGCATTCTGCTTGCGTGACAGGTTAACCGCTTTGTAGGCTGCCTCTTTTAATGTGCCGGACGGCTCGCACCCGGCATTTTTGATTTGCTCCGGATCACCGCCGATGAAGTTTATCACCACCGGTTTGCCGCTATTTGAAGCCGCTTCAAGCACCTTGCCCGTTACTTCCGCATCGGGAGGTTTGGCAACTAAGACAATAACCTCTGTCTCCCGGTCATTGATCAGGGCCTTTAAACCCTGAAGCATCGTAATTCCACCGACCGCCGCTTTAATATCGCGCCCCCCTGTGCCGATGCCCTGGCTGATCCCGGCGCCGAGGTTGCTGATCAGGCTGGTTACTTCCTGAAGTCCGGTTCCCGCCGCGGCCACCACGCCGATGCTGCCGCGTTCGATTTCGTTGGCAAAAGCCAGGGGCACACCATTGATGATTGCCGTTCCACAGTCCGGCCCCATAACCAGGAGATCATTTTTTTGCGCTTTTTGTTTGAGGGCCACTTCAGCCTCAAGGGGAACATTGTCACTGAAAATCATCACGTGCAATCCGGCATCCAAAATTTTATCCGCTTCACGCTGCACGTAAGCTCCCGGGATGGAAAGCAGGGCCATATTGGCTCCCGGGAGGTTGTCCAGGGCAGTTTCGAAAGTGCGCGGCACAAAATCGCCGACCAGTGCTTCTCTTTCCACAGCCCGGTTCAATTCATCCAGGGTTCCCTTAATTGCCTGTTCGGCTTTTTCATCGTCTTCAGCTTTGACCGCTACGATCAGGTCGTTGGGCCCGGCTTCTTTTTCGATCTCATCGGTCCAAAGTCCCCCGGAACGAAGAAATTTCTTGTTATGGTCGGTCCCGATTATTACTTCGGCTTCAATAACTCCGTCAAACCCCCTGACCGTGTTGGAAAGACGCATCAAGTAAACCGAATCGCGAAAAGTATTCTTGGCGATATAGCTTTTTAGCACCATTGTCACTACCCCTTTCCACGCGTAGTTCTATTTTAAACCCGGGGTGATAAATAATAAACACTATTTAGAGGATACAAAGACAAATTTCCGGACATTTTTATTAATTAAACATTTATTATCAATATCCTTTAGACCGGACCACTAAAATTATAACTTGTCTTTGTATATTAATTACAAAAACAAATTGACAGTTCCTTACCGGTCTGATATTGTTTTTATACGAAACCGCCAGTTGGGAGGTAAAAAGAAAATGCAAAAACAGTACGGCATAACTGTCAGGGAAGCTTTATCGCTTGATGTCGTCAATCGCCTTGAAGTGGTCGGTGGAAACGACGGTCTCGATAGAGTTATCAAGCTGGTTAACGTAATTGAAGTGCCCGATATCATGGACTGGTTGATCGACGGCGAATTTCTGCTTACCACCGGTTACTCCTTTCGTGAATATCCTGATGCAATGAATAACCTTATTTCGCGCATCTACCAGTCCAACAGCGCCGGACTGGCGATCAAAACCAAACGCTATCTTGATGAAATACCGGCAGAGATCGTCAGCGCCGCCAATAAGTATAATGTTCCGCTCCTGGAAGTGCCCTACGACCTCTCTTTTTCAGAGATCATCGCCCCTATTTTAGGGGTAGTTTTTAACAAACAGAATAAAATACTGCAAAAGCTGGAGCAGACTCACAAGAAACTGATGGACCTGGTCCTGCACGGCAGCCCCCTGGAAGAGCTCTGCAAAGAAACCGGCAAACTGATCAACAACCCGGTGGCAATCATGAGCCGGGAGGGTTTTTTAATAGTTAATGACGATTGCCCCGATCAATACAAGTTTGAGCTGTTTTTTTCGGAAGGCAGTGTAGAAATAAAAAAAGAGAAACTGCGCTTCGGCAATATCAAAGAAGTCAAGTACTCGCTTGAGTACACTTCAGACAGCCAGAAGCCGCTCACGATAAAAGCTATCCGTATACCAATAGTTGCCGATAAATATGAGTATGGTCATATAGTTGCTATTATAAACAAACCTATCTATGATCCGGATATTTTAATCCTGGAGCGGGCGGCCACCATAGCGGCTCTTGAATTCACCAAGCGTAAAGCAATTTATGAGATAGAAAAAAATTATTACAACGAGTTCCTGGATATTCTTCTTTCCTGCGATTTTGAAGATACCGATGACGTTGTCGCCAGGGGCAGGGTTTTCAATGTCAACCTGGAAGGGCCGACGGCAGTAATGATTATTAACGACACCAGCTTTAACGAAATTGAAGAAATACAGCATTACATGCATATGAACGACCCCCGCTCAAAGGAAGGCCTGCTAAAAGCTATCTCCAACTTTCTCAAGCAAAACCGGGGCCACAACCTTATTGCCGGCATTAAAGGCAACAACGTTGTGGTGGTTACCGGGGATGGAAATGACAGCACCTCTGCATCCTTGAAAGATACCGTCTCATCCCTGATGAGTTACCTTCAGGACTCGACAAGAGGACAAATGCAGCTCAAGATTGGTGTGGGCCGGGCCTACTCTGATTTAAAACATTTAAGCCGCAGTTATGAAGAGGCCCGTGAAGCATTAAAAGTTGCCCAGCTTTCCGATACTGCTTACCTGGTCTTTTTTGACAACCTCGGCTTCTATAAAATTTTAAGTGAAAAAAGCCGCAGTGAACTGGAAAATTATGTTGAAGAACTGCTTCAACCTGTATTTGACTACGATCGCAACAGAAAAGGCGACCTGGTTAAAACCCTGGAAACCTATTATGAAACCAACCGTAATTTAAAAATGACCTCTACAAAGCTGTACACCCACTACAATACAGTGCTTTACCGTATCAATAAAATTGAAGAACTTACGGGTATAAGCCTGGATAACCCCGAAAACGCCCTAAACCTTGAAATAGCTGTAAACATCCTCAAGCTTTTTCGCACCAGGGAGGTAAAATAAAAGGGCCTGCAGCCTGGAACCGCAAACCCTTTGTGTGTAAACTTTCCCGGCAATGTTTGATTAACCTTCTTTTTTATAAGGCACTCCGAGGGCTTCCGGTTTGGCGGCCCCAAAGCGGTTTCGGAACCACCTGGTTGACATCAGGACTAATGCAACTACAGTTATCACGAAAGGTACCATTCTCCAGAGGTAGCGTGACATCACTCCCGGCAGCACAAATTCAGGGCTAAGGGCCAGCTGCCACAGGGCGCCAAAGAGTATCGCACCGAAAAGCAGGATGAAGGGGTTCCACATCGAGAAGAAAACCAGGGCCAGGGCGATAAAACCCCATCCCATCACTAAGTTGTAAGTCCAAACCGGGTTGTAATTCAAGCCATAAATCGCTCCGGCCAGTCCCATCAGCATCCCGCTGACAATGACACACAGAAAGCGGGTTTTGGACACACTGATCCCGGATACTTCCGCCACTTCGGGATTTTCACCCACCGAACGAATTTTCAGGCCTAAACTGGTTTTGTTTAAAACAAACCAGGTTAAAATGATCAGGGCTACAGCAACGTAAAAGAACGGCGACAGTCCGAAAATTCTGGGGATCCGCTCCATGCCTAATGGACCGGTGTAGGGGCTGCCTATATAGGTGGTTAGGCCAAAGCCCAGGATCCATATGCCCATACCGCTGACTACCTGGTCCACACCAAGACTGATAGAGAAGACTCCGTGCATAAGACCGATCAGGGCACCGACGGCAATAGCTGCCAGAAAACCGGTCATGTAATCACCTGTAGTCTGTGCCACGATAAATCCAACAGTGGCTCCGAACAGCATAACGCCTTCTATACCGACATTCAAAACCCCAGAACGCTGACCAACAAGTTCTCCCAGCGCTGCTACGGCCAAAACGGTTGAGGCGGCTAAGCTTCTAACTAATAGTTCCCACATCTTTAATCTCCTTCTCGGGTTTAATCCAAACAATTTTATAATTGTAGAAAAACTGGAATACCACCATGGTAATCATCATTATGCCCAGCAGGGCATAATCAACGCCAAAGCCCATCTGCAGCCTGCCCTGAGCATATCTCGCCCCGCTGGTTAATCCT
>PUNU01000045.1 GCA_003551865.1 Syntrophomonadaceae bacterium | reverse complement strand
AGCATCTCCTATATAAAGTTGTTGTAAATGCTGTAGTAATAGCAAAGACTTATCATCTTTTCGTGAAATAATTGTAAACTCCTGCCGGTAATTGTTCATTTTATAGAAGTCACTAAAATTTAACAAATCAATCATTTAGATACATTAAAATTTTTATTATTTTTCAGGCATTATGGACTTATGCGGCTGTATTAGGATGCCGGTTCCATCTCTCCAGCTTAAATATATCCCGACTACAGTCTCCGCTCCACTGTGCTCATACGTGGCTCATCCGGCGGCCGGTAGCCGCTTTTTTCGGCTGAAAAACCAAGAGCAGCAGACCTAAGAAAATCGGCAGGATATTAAACCTTGGAGGAATGTTCCCAGTAAGCGCGGGCATCACTTACCGTGTAAAGGGAACCGGTAACCAGGACAAGGTCATCGGGGCCGGCCAGGGCCAGGGCTTTCTCCAGGGCCGGACCGATTTCGTCGATTACCGCCAGCCGGCTGCGGTCAAAATTAAAATGCTCCACGGCCATTGCGGCTGTTTCATGCGGATCTGCGGCCCGGGGCAGTTTCGCCCTGGTAAATATAACTTCGTCAGCCAGGGGCAGGATTTTTTCCAGCATCGCGGCAATGTTTTTGTCGGCCAGCGCCCCGAAAACAAGGATCAACTGACGGTAATCAAAATACTCCGGCATCGCCTCGGCAAGGTTCTTCACAGCAGTGGGGTTATGAGCGCCATCCATAACCAGCATAGGCTTAAACCGCAGCAGTTCCAGGCGCCCGGGCCAGACGGTTTCCGACAAACCTTCCCTTACCGCCGCTTCGCTGATTCGAAATCCCTGTCCGGCCAGGATTTCCACCGCAGCCAGAGCGGTGGCCCCGTTCCAGGCCTGGTATATGCCGCGCAGGGGAACATAAAGGTCATCCAGGGACCAGTTAAACCCGCGGTAAGCAAAGACCTGCCCTTTGCCGATCACAGACTGCCTTTTAAAAGCAGGCAGCTGCTCTACCGAGCTTAAGTTATCCGCAGGAGGATATACTCGGTGGAAAGGCGCCTCGAGTTTCCGGGCGCGCTCTTTAAGCACAGCGAGCACCTCCGGATCGTCCGCCGCCGTAAGCACCGGCACTCCGTGCTTAATAATTCCGGCCTTCTCACGGGCCACCTGACCGACCGTATCACCGAGCACATCGGTATGTTCAAGGCTGATATTGGTAATTATACTTAAAAGCGGGGTAACAACATTGGTGGCATCGAGCCTTCCTCCCAGCCCCACTTCCAAAACAACCAGGTCAACTTCCCTGCGGGCAAAATAAGTAAGGGCGAGGGCGGTAACCACTTCGAACTCTGTCATCTGGCCCAGTTCCGGGTCGGCGCTAATTTCTTCGACCTGCGGGCGCACCTGCTCAACCAGGGCGACCAGTTCCTCTGGCTCAATATCATCACCGTTTACGGCCATCCGGTTGGTAAATGAAAGCAGGTAGGGAGAAGTATAGAGTCCGGCCCGGTAGCCTGCTGAGCGAAGGATCGAAGCAATCATAGCAGCGGTAGAACCTTTGCCGTTACTGCCGCCGATATGCACAAAGCTGATTTGATGGTGGGGATTACCGAGCATCTCAAGCAGTTTGGAGATTCTCTGCAGCCCGGGCTTAATTCCGAAGCGGCCCAGGCCATGGATCCATTCGAGGGCATTTAGATAACGCTCTTCCCTGCTCATGGCACCTGCTGCAGTTCCTGCAGGCGCTGACTTAGCTTGGCCATCCTGGCTTCCTGTTCTTCACGCCGCGATTTTTCCCTGGCCACTACCTCGGGAGGCGCCTTCTTCAGGAATCCTTCACTTTTCAGCTTCTTTTCAGTCTTATTAATTTCTTCCTGCAGTTCGGCCATTTCTTTTTCCAGGCGCGCTGCTTCCGCTTCAAAATCCACTAACCCCTCCAGGGGCAGGTAAATCTCAATTCCCTCACTGATGATCGCTGTTAAGGCCTGCTTCGGCTTGACAGCCCCGGCATCGACGGTTAGCGGCTTGGCAAAGGCCAGGCGGGTAATATGATGGAGCTCCTGCTCCAGGCAGGCGGCGGCCTCTCCCCCGGCCCGTACAATTACAGGGGCTTCACGCCCTGGAGGTAGTTTAACCTGGCTGCGCAGATTTCTGATTGCCCTGACCACTTCCTGTAAAAGTTCCATTTCCGAAGAGTCTCCGGGAAAATAGAGGGCCTCAGAAGGCTCCGGCCAGGCTGCCACGACCAGGGCTTCTTCTTTGCGTTGAGGCAGCTGCTGCCATATTTCTTCGGAAATAAAGGGCATAAACGGGTGCAGCAGGCGCATAACACCATCCAAAAGATAAACCAGCAAACAGCGGGTACGCCGACGCTCTTCCGCCGCCGACGCGGCATCATCAGGCCGGTAAAGATGGTATTTGCTCATTTCCACATACCAGTCGCAAAAGTCATTCCAAAGGTACTCGTAGACCAGGCGGGCTGCTTCTCCAAGTTCATATTCTTCGAGCAGGGCCGTCGCTTTCTGCACGGTCTCGTTAAAGCGGTGAAGAATCCAGCGGTCTCCCCGGTTCAAACCCTCCGGCAAACTGTCCGGATCGAAAGGTGCAAAACCCGGTTCGTTTTCGTCTTCTTCGCATAAATTCATCAAGACAAACCGCGACGCGTTCCAGATCTTATTGGCAAAATTGCGCCCCGCCTCAACGCTTTCCTGGCGGAACCGCTGATCGTTGCCCGGGGCCTGGCCGGTAACCAGGGTAAAACGCAGGGTATCTGACCCATAATTTTCAATCACTTCAAGGGGATCAATGCCGTTGCCAAGCGACTTGCTCATCTTACGCCCCAGGGCATCGCGTACAAGGCCGGTAATATAAACAGTATGGAAAGGAACTTCGTTCATAAAAGCCAAACCCATAAACATCATGCGGGCGACCCAAAAATAAATTATGTCATATGCAGTAACCAGAACGCTTGTGGGGTAAAAATGCTCCAGGTCCGGGGTCTGATCCGGCCAGCCGAGGGTGGAAAACGGCCATAGGGCCGAGCTGAACCAGGTATCCAAAACATCCGGATCCTGACTGAGTTCGCTCTTTGGACATGATGGGCATTTTTCAGGCTCCTCGTAGTCAACAATCACTTCCCCGCACGAACAGTACCAGGCCGGAATACGGTGGCCCCACCAGATCTGGCGTGATATGCACCAGTCCCGGATATTCTCCAGCCAGTTCTGATAAACCCGGGCAAAACGGGGCGGCACAAACCGGGTGCGTTCGTCATTAACCGCCTTCATGGCGGGATCGGCCAGGGGTCTCATCTTAACAAACCACTGCCTTGAAATAAGCGGCTCCACGGCAGTGCTGCAGCGCTGGCAGCGGCCTATAGCATGTTCGTAATTCTCCACTTTTTCCACCAGGCCGAGCGCTTTTAGGT
>PUNU01000231.1 GCA_003551865.1 Syntrophomonadaceae bacterium | reverse complement strand
CGCTATGCCATAGGGGACGGTTCCATCGTTTTCCCTTCGGCCTTCGCTGCGCTCAGGAACGCTCGAACCGTCCCCATGGCACCGCTTTTCACTCGACAAGGACAATAGGCTGAGTAGTTACGTTTGGAGGCAAGAATCAGCCTGCCGCTTAAAAGATAATAACACAGTGCCTGATGACAAATCAAACCGAGCAAAATCTTACAGTTTACTCGAGCACTTTCTGCAGGATTAGCGCTACATCCTGCACATTGATTTCTCCGTCAAAGTTAACATCTGCAGCTTCCATTTGAGCTTCGTCGAGGGTTTCAATTGCCAGAATATGCTTCATAACTAAAACGGCGTCCCGGATGTCAATCACTCCGTCAAAATTGACATCTCCATACAGTTTAACTGTGAGAGTGCCGTTGGTAAAAGTAAAGTATAAAGACCACTGCCCCAGCTTAACCAAGCCCCTTTCTTCGCACCAGATGCCTTCTCTCATCCGCCATTTATATTTGGTGCCATCGTTGGGGAAATTACTTATACTAACCCCCTGCTGCAGCGCAAAATCGCCAACCCCTTCAATATCCTTAAAAATTGAGCCGTTGGAGTATTGTTTAACCTGAATATGGTAATAGTATTTGCGATCAAGCTCAACAGAGAAAGCGAAAGCATCCCAGCCAAAATCAATTGTAGTACCCTCAACAACGGCATTATGCTCCGGCGTTCTTGTCCGCAGCGGCACTTCGGAATCAAGATCGTCTGCTTGCACATGATTATTGGCTGCGGCTGCGGCAGTCGGCAGCAGTATCAAAAAAGCCAATAATACAGGTAAATATCTCCCGGAACCGCTTCTTATAAAGACCCGCATAGTTTTACACCTCTCAAATGGCGATCAGGTTTAATAAAAAAGACGAGGCATACTTTCAAGGGCTGAAAAGGATGCTCCGTCTAATCGTCAATTACAAGTTATTTCAATAATATAAAGCGCCATTATATAGAATTCTTCATTCTTAGCGATATTCCTGCGAATAAAAGCTGATCGGCCTGAAAAATACTGCGGTACTTTAAACAAGCAGGCCTTCACCCTAACCGGTCAGATGTTTTATCAATCCCGAAGGTATGGGCACGCTTTTCCTTGTGTCCAGATCAAAAACCACTGTGGTTACATGAGCTTCGCTTACCTTTTCCATGGGATCTTTTTTATATATCTGCTGACACATAACAAAACTGCTCTTCCCCACTTTAAGCGGGGCAGTCTTAACCAGCAGTATATCGCCCCGGTAACATTCGCTGAGGTAATCAATATTAATATTAACTGTAGCGGTCCCCAGGCCCTGTTTTGCCAGTTCATCGAAAGAACAGCCCGCCTTTCGGTACCAGTCTTCCCTTCCCCACTCCATATATTCGAGGTATTTGGCATTGTTGACATGACCGAGAAAATCAACTTCCGTAGAACGTACCGGTATTTCAATAGCAGTTTCCATGGTTAATACCCCCTGCCGTATACTATAGTTTACCTAAATCACTAAAAGCTGCTAATTACGCTTCTCAGCCCGACTGTGTGAGTTTCATACATGCGGGCAGCCCGGAACGCTCGAACTGTCTCCATGGCACCGCTTTTCACTCAACAAGGACAATAGACTGATTAGTTACGTTTTAATTTAAAAATATTGCCGGACAGCTGCATAAACAGCTATGAAAAACTTCGTCATAAATTAAAAAATACCCTGCATATAGCCAATAATGCTTGTTCAACGCAGCAGGAAGGGTTTTTGCATATAATGTAGAAAATTTTTGGCAAGCATTTTGTTTTCGAAGGGCTAGACCATTTCAATACCCGGAGGAGGGCAAAAATGAATTGGGACAGCATTGAATACGCAGATGGAAGCAAGTATGAAGGTGAAGTACAGAACGGCAAAAGGCAAGGTCACGGCACCTGGACCCGACCGGATGGCATCCAGTATGTCGGGCAGTGGAAAAACGACAGGCCCGACGGGCAGGGGACCATAACATTTCCCGACGGCAAAAAATACGCAGGACAGTGGAAAAACGGCAAACGCCACGGCGAAGGGGTCGAAATCAAAGCGGACGGAACAAGAGTGGAAGGAGAATGGGAAGAAGGCGAATTTATAAGAGAGAAAAAAATCACCCCGGCAAAAGATGACGACTTAAAAGGGTTCGATGAACTGGGCCTCGGTGCCGGGCCTGAACAAGAGCCCGGGCCCTCTTTTGAAACAAGGGAAAACCGTTTTTCCGGACAGGAAAATGATGCCGAAACCGCTCGCAAGCCGTTTTATGGTCAAAAATACAAAGAAAACCTTAAGCATCAAAGCAAAGGTTTCCTGGCCTCGCTCTTTGATGTAAGCATGCAAGAAATGGTAACACCTAAAATAATCAGGGTCTTTTATATTATCGGCCTGATCGGCATCGCGCTGGGAGCACTGGGCACTATTGTCGGCGCGCTTTTTGCCGCTTTTGACAATGGATTTGGCGCTTTTCTGCTGGCTGTTATAGGGGCACCAATTGGGGCATTTATCGCGGTTATTATGCTCAGGGTATACCTGGAGCTGATTATTTTGCTTTTTAACATCTATGATCAATTAAAGGAGATTAAAATTGGCGTAAATCGCTAGTTTAAAACTTTTTGTGCCGCTGGCAGGAATTTATTCGAGTATATAGAAAAGATACTGTCGTGAACGGCACTATATTTTTTTCAAAATTGGTAATAGATAAAGTGTTGTTCTGTTGAAAATATATATATTGGAAATATGCAGCTTTCTGCAGGGGCAGTTTTAGCCAATTAAGAATTATTTGCAGAGATTGTGCTTTGTTATGAGTTGATAGATATTAATGACTGAGCTCCAGCAGAATACAAAAAGCATTTCATAAAGGGCAGGAATTCCGCAAACGACTTTAGGGGGGATGCTATTTACAACATCATCGAATTTTGCTAAGTTAGGAAAGTGAAAATAATTCTATTAGGGGGTTTGATTATGAGTAAAAAAAGCCTGGTTTTCTTACTGGTGCTGACCATGCTGGCAGCCGGTTTACTGGCAATGGGATGTGAACCGGAAGACATCGATGAAGTGATCGATGACGAAGAAGTGGTAGACGAAGAAGAGGATCATATTGTTATGGCAATCTGGAGTGCTCCGGAGGGGTTGTTTAACCCCAACCTGTATGAAAGCGCTTATGATGCCTACGCCGCGGTTGACCCATGCTTTACCGGGATGATGACCCACGATCCGGATGCCGAGTATGAGCTGATTCCCGAACTGGCTGAAAGCATGGAAGTAAGCGACGATGAAATGACTTTTTCCTACCACCTGCGTGACAGCATCTACTTCCACGACGGCGAACCGGTAACCACAGAAGACGTTAAGTTCACTTTTGAGTGGATGATGGACGAGGATTACACCGGTGTTCGCGGCGCCTACTGGGAAGCAATCGAGGAAATT
>PUNU01000032.1 GCA_003551865.1 Syntrophomonadaceae bacterium | reverse complement strand
TTTTTTTTATTCTCTTTTTAAAGCGCATGTTTAATATGCTCCAGTTCACGCAGCTGCGGAGTTATCGATGAATCGGCGCTCTGACTCAGCAGACCTCTAAGAATTTCCTGCATCGCCACAAGTCCGCTCCTGGAACCCGGCATTAAAAAGTCTCTAGCCATAATACCAAAAACCTCTTCCTGTGAATAATATATCCTAACCGGTGCAGTAGCTGCCACTGCAGGCAGCTCTACCATAGCGGCCCCCAGCCTTCCTACTATATCCGCAAGAACGTTAACTCCACTTCCATAAACATCATAATGATCATCTTCTGCCGGGCTCGCTGCCATGGCTTTCACAGCCCTAATATGCCTCTCTTCTCCGCGCAGCCGTTCATTTATATCCAGTACGCGATCTACAATATCCTTTCTCTGTTCGGTAAAGCTGTGGTCAAAACCTTTCATCACAAGGTATATTTCCATAAGTTCCCTTAGCCTCATTTTATCCATAAACATCATTTCATCCATACCCAGATTATCAGCAAAGAACAACCACATTGATACTGCCAATGCTTCAGACGAATCTATATCCATACCTTCCAATTCTCTTAAATAATTCTCGTGGGCTTCTCCCGGCTGACTTTCACTCTTTTCAAAAGCTGCCCTAACCTTTATAATATTTCTAAGCAGTGCTTTATCCCGGCTGACAAGATTAATCAGTTTCATAAGACCAAGTAATCTTTCATCAAAAGTAATTTCCTTTATTTCAGAATCATAACCCCTGACTGTATCTATCCTAATTTTATTTATTCCAGCCAGTTTCGCTGATTGTTCTATACCAGAAAAAAGACCTTCCCCAATCAAATCTTGCTGATCTGAAGAGCTCAGACTCATTTTAATCAAGTTATAATAACGCTTCTCCCCCTCAGTAAATTTTGCAGAAACATGTGTATCTTTTCTATCAAGCATCCCGACGGACACAGTACCAGGCTGCTCCTGCGCATACTCCTCCGGCTTTTCAGATCCTTCTTCTAAATAAGACAATAAAAAAGCACTATAATCTTCACCCACATAAACATTAATACCTTCTTCTGTTTCATACATCATCCCACTTGGAACCCCTCGTACAACTTCATAATCCCGAGGTGCAATCTCGCCCATCTTCAATCCCTTAAGAATTGCTTTCTCTTCTTCATATAGACCCCTGTTGAAAAAAATGTTCACTTCTTTAAACAAACTGTAAAAACCATCTTCCTCTAACTCATAGTAAACATCCTGATAAGATTTATCCCCAAGAACTATCGCCATCCTGATTTCGCTCATTTCAAGACCCGCCTGCGAAACTTGTGTTTCAAACTCTCTTCTGAAGTTCTCTCCCATAAGTTCAGAGTAAATAACAACATAAGTTGTCTCGCCTCTACTATAGAGTTCAAGCTGTTCTTCCAGGCTTCTTAAATACCCTTCGTCTACGTATGTGAGCTCACTAACTCTTGGATATTCCGCTTTTTCCGCCTCGCCCCTCAAACCTCTCTTAAAAAAATTACTTAATTTCTGCACAACAGAAAACCGGGCAAAAAGCCTCTCTTTTGCAACTTCTAATGTAAATCCAACGGTTTTGAAAAATGTCTCCGAAGCAGGATTTATAAAAGGCTTCACAATATATGTCTTTAATGTCCCGAACCCTATAAGCCGATACCCTTCATGTTTTAGCACCATTGAAATCAACAATCTTCTTATTCTATTAAACAACCAGGAATCCGAACTCGCTATGAGCCAGGACGCCAAACGCACAGTCTTATTATCAATATCAGTCTCTGCAAACTTGTGCCAGGGAAGATCATTTACAAACCTTACACCTTCAGCTCCATATCCTGAAAGACGAGACAATACCTCAACTTTTAAACTCTCATCTAAGCCGGCCTTCTCATCAGCAAACATCCTTATTATTAAACCAATTGACAAATGGTATGTGTAAAAACCAAACAGTAAAACTGACACAAACACAGCAGCAATAGCTATCGAAGAAAACGTCAACATCAACACTCCCGTCACTACTGCCGCTCCGCTTATAATCGATGCCAGAAGATTGTCTAACAGCGAATAAGGCCTTCTTCTGCCTTCTTGCATTGCACCATATATTGCTGCACCCTCCGCCTGAGAAAACTCTACATCCTCAGGTGTATGTATTTGTACTTCAACCCCTCTTTCCCTAAGTATCCTTCTTGCCTCTTCCAACATCCTTCCACCAGATTCCCCCAATAAAACCCTGCCGGCAAGATACACGTTTTGTATTTCTAATATTTCTTTAAGATAAATTATATATTCAGCCAAATAATAACCCATACGAGCAAATACTTCTTTTGCCACCTCATTATCATATTTATCGTGCTGATCTTGGAGCCATCTCAATTTAGCCGCTTTGGTTTCAAGACCCAACGCAGGGGAATCCACATCTAATCCTTTCGATTTGGCCATTGCAAAAAGAAATCTCTGTGAAAGATACGTCTGAGCAGCACCTGAAACTTTTGTAAATGAATGTTTCAACGCATCTTCATCCACACTTAAAACAATATTTCCCATTTCAGTTAAATAATCCCTGATCCTCTTCCCACCGTCAACATATCCGCCTGCAAGCCCCGTCCCCAGCGCTAAAGCCAATGTATTGGGGGCGTCTCTCTTTTGAGCAGCCCAGAGAGCAAGAGCATCCCCGTCATTTAATATACTCACATTTTCTATCCCTAATCGCTTTTCTAGCTTCTCAGCAATATTAACCACTTTCTTCAGTTCCTCAGGATTACGTTGAAGTTTTTCTACCACCTCACCTCTTCCTACAACTTTATTATCAACAATAGATAAATTAAAACTTATACCCAATGAACTTACATTTTCCACCTGCAAATGCTCAAGCGCTGTTTTATAAAGTTGCTCTATATATTCAAGATATCTTTCATCGCTTTCAAATTCAGAAGGCGTCCAATCCTCCTTATTCGAATACACCACTTCACCATTATTTAAAGCAACCACCTTGATATCGCTGCCGCCTATATCAATCCCTATATATGCCCCCTCACGCCATTCACCTTCCTGCGGTTGAGGCTCATACTTTTCTACTTCTCTAATATACTCCTCATAACTTCTCTCATCCTGATAATCAATTTCAAATTTCTTCTTATCTCTGTAGACCATATTCATATAATTATCACCAAGCAGTTTATATCCTTCTTCTTTGTTATATATTTCCACTATTTTTTGATAAAGTTCTTCATCTGTATTTATCACCACCCTTTTTGCACCGAAAATGGTCAAGCGGGAATAAATCTCATAAAACGCATACCTTGCTAGTTCTTCTTTTGAATAACGATTATCGAGATTTACATCAAAACTATGGTAAAGTCTGCCGTTCCTCTCATATCCTACTCTTAATGGAATCGAATTCTCCTCATCTTCCGTCTGATACCTCTCTCGCCATTTGTTAA
>PUNU01000044.1 GCA_003551865.1 Syntrophomonadaceae bacterium | reverse complement strand
TACTGCCCTGGCTTTGCGCGGCGCAACGCGTACATAGCGAGCTTTCGCTTTTGCTTCCATAAATCATCCTGCCTCCTCTACCCTACTTAATGGATGTAGAGCGTTCGGTATGATGCCCGTGTCCCCGGAAGGTGCGGGTTGGGGCAAATTCTCCCAGTTTATGTCCAACCATATCTTCACTAATGAAGATTGGCACATGCCTTCTACCGTCATAAACCGCTATCGTATGCCCAACCATTTCAGGGAAAATAGTAGAACGGCGGGACCAGGTTTTAATAACCTTTTTATCTCCCTTTTCGCTCATCCGCTCAATTTTTTTCATCAAACTGGCCTCTACATAGGGGCCTTTTTTTAGTGAACGCGACAATCTAAACAACCTCCCTTTCGGCCGCCTGACGAGGGGTTTTCCCTTACCAGCGGGCATTCCTCCTCAAAACGGCTACTACTTCTTCTTACGGCGGCGGACAATGTACTTATCTGATTCTTTCTTCTTCCGCCGGGTTTTATATCCCAGGGTCGGCTTGCCCCAGGGAGTGACCGGGCTTGGCAATCCAATCGGTGCCCTTCCTTCACCACCACCGTGCGGGTGATCGCAGGGGTTCATAACCGAGCCCCGTACTGTCGGCCGCCTGCCAAGCCAGCGTCCGCGGCCGGCTTTGCCGATAGTCAAGTTCTCATGTTCAACATTGCCAATTTGGCCCACGGTAGCCCGGCAATCCAATGGAACCAGGCGTACTTCGCCGGAAGGAAGGCGGATATGAGCCATTTTACCTTCCTTTGCCGCCAGCTGGGCGGCTGTTCCTGCTGAACGGGCCAGTTGCCCACCCGCGCCCTGCTTCATCTCGATATTGTGGACAAACGTACCTACTGGTATCGAACGCAGGGGCATTGCATTTCCGGGCCTTACTTCCACCTTGTTCCCGGAAATTACTTTCTGGCCTGTCCGGATTCCCATCGGGGCCAGGATGTAGCGTTTTTCGCCGTCGACATAATGCAATAATGCTATATTTGCCGTCCGGTTTGGATCATACTCGATTCCTGCTACTTTCGCCGGAACGTTATCCTTATCGCGTTTAAAATCAATAATCCGGTAGCTTCGCTTATGGCCGCCGCCCCGATGGCGAACTGTCATCCTGCCGTAAGCATTCCGGCCCGCTTTTTTGCTAAGTGGCGCTAAAAGCGATTTTTCCGGCTTTTTCCTGGTTATTTCCTCAAACGTCGATACGGTGGCAAACCGCCGCCCCGGTGAAGTGGGTTTAAAACGTTTTACAGCCATTGCAGTATTCCCTCCTTCTTAGCGGCTTTCAAACAGCTCGATCGGTTTGCTGCCTTCGGCCAGGGTAATAATGGCCTTTTTCCAGGAAGCTTTCTTGCCTTCCGGAAAGCGGCCCAAACGCTTCACTTTGCCCTTGTAATTTGCCGTGTTCACCGATTTTACCTGAACATCGAAAATTTCTTCAAGGGCCTGCTTGATTTCAATTTTATTCGCTTTGCCGGATACGACAAAGGTATATTTATTATCTTCCATCAGTTCGGTTGATTTCTCGCTAATAAGCGGACGGATAATTACATCTCTCGGATTCTTTTTCATCCGCCAAACACCTCCTCAACCTGCTCGAGGGCATCTTTGCTCATCACCAGGTAATCATGGTTGAGAATATCTAGCACATTTAACTGCCGGGCTAAAATGGTTTTAACTTTTGGCAGGTTGCGGGCCGCTTTAATAACATTATCATCAGGCCGGGCATTAACAACAAGCGCTCCGCCGTCCACTTTGAGCAAATTAAGCATAGCCACCATCTGCTTTGTTTTTGGAGCATCTATGGCAAAATCATCTACAACGACCAGTTTGCCTTCGTTATACTTGTCGATTAAAGCAGACTTAAGGGCGGCACGGCGCATTTTTTTCGGTACTGTTTTATGATAATCCCGCGGCTTGGGGCCGAAAGTCACCCCACCGCCGACCCAGATTGGCGAGTTTACGCTGCCGTGGCGGGCCCGTCCAGTCCCTTTTTGGGGCCACGGTTTATCTCCGCCGCCTCTAACTTCACTGCGGTCTTTGCTCGAAGCCGTACCCTGCCGGCGTCTTGCCGCCTGCGAGACAGCCGTCTGATAGAGAGCTCCTTGTTTCAACGGCGCCCCAAAAAGGCTCGCCTGGACTTCAATTTCGTCCACCTGCTCGCCGTCTCGATTGTAAAGCGATAATTTAGGCATATTCAGGGCATCTCCTTTCCTTTGGCTATCCGCTTACCTTCTTTTTAACAGATTCTTTAACTTCCACCAGGGCGCCCCTGGGCCCGGGCACAGAACCTTTAACCAGCAAAATATTCTTTTCACCATCAGTTTCTATAACGCTCAGGTTTTGGACAGTCCGTCGCCATGCTCCCATCCGGCCGGGAAGCGGGCGTCCTTTAAAAACCCTGGCAGCATCGACTGATCCAAGGGATCCGGGGCCGCGGTAATAGTGAGAACCGTGTGTTTTCGGGCCCCTGCCAAAACCCATTTTTTTGATGGATCCGGCAAAACCTTTCCCCCGTGCAGTAGCACTGACATCCACATAGTCTCCTGCGGAAAAGCTGTCCGCTTTTATTTCCTGCCCGGCACTGTAAGCGCTTGAGTCTTCCACTCGTACTTCACGTAAATATTTTTGCGGCTTCACACCGGCCCGCTTAAAGTGTCCTTTCAGCGGACGGTTAACCCGGTTTTCCTTTTTCTCTGTAAACCCAAGCTGGATGCTGTTGTAGCCATCCGGGTCCATGCTTTTTACCTGGACCACCCGGCACGGGCCGGCTTCCAGTACAGTTACCGGGATTACCCGGCCCTGCTCATCAAAAACCTGGGTCATTCCAACTTTGCGCGCCAATATTGCTTTAGTCATTATCGTAAGGCACCTCCCGTCTATCCCTTAGAGCTTAATCTCAATGTCTACACCGGCGGGCAAATCAAGCCTCATCAAAGCGTCTATCGTCTTCGGTGCCGGTTCGAGAATGTCGATCAGACGTTTATGAGTGCGCATTTCGAATTGCTCCCGGGAGTCTTTATACTTGTGCGGCGCCCGAATAACTGTGTATAAGCTTCTTTCTGTCGGCAAAGGCACCGGCCCGGAAACATCGGCCCCGGTGCGGCGCGCCGTTTCAACAATTTTACCGGCAGACTGGTCCAGTAATTGATGATCGAATGCTCTCAATCTGATCCTGATTTTTTGGTTGGCCATGGACAAATCCTCCTTAATCGCCTGATTAAATCAGAGCTGCTCCGCAAAAATTACCCGGCAGCCGGCCGGCAACCTTTTGCTTCATCGCTTTTTCATTACATTTTTAGTCGTTCAAAACTACTCGTAAATCGAGGTAACTACTCCGGCGCCGACAGTACGTCCGCCTTCGCGGATTGCAAAACGCACTCCTTCTTCGATGGCGATCGGGGTAATCAGCTCGATATCCATGTTCACATTGTCCCCGG
>PUNU01000283.1 GCA_003551865.1 Syntrophomonadaceae bacterium | reverse complement strand
CTAAATTTGACTGTTGCCAAAGGCCACAGCGAAGTGGCGCAACTCCTGATCGAGGAGGGGGCGGAAGTTAATACACGGGATGAGCATGACCGGACCCCGCTGCACTGGGCAGCATTTTATGGCCGCACCTGGGTAGCGACACTCCTGATCGGGGCGGGGGCGGAAGTTAATACACGGGCTGAGCATGACCACACTCCGCTGCACTTAGCCGCTCATAGAGGTGAGCCCCAGATAACAAAGCTCCTACTCTATATGCCGGAGGTTGAAGTAAATGCGCAGGATAAATATGGGCAAACCCCTCTACACTGGGCCGTATTTCATGAGCATACTGAAGTAGCGGCGCTTTTGCTTGAAGCGGGGGCGGAAGTAGACGCAGTAAATAATTTAGGCCAAACCCCGATGCACTTAGCCCATAGCAGATATCATAACGATATAGTGACTCTCCTCAGGCAGCATGGCGGCAACGAATAACCGCTCAAACGCCGCATCGAAATCGATCGAGCTTCATTGTCTATTGACTTGTTTATGTGTTGCTATCAGAAGATGAAAAAACATATATCTTCCGTAAAATAATTTAGATCTTGATAAATATCCTATAACTTGACATCTCAAAAATCTGTCTCTGCCTTAATTTCATCTTTAATCTCTTCTTCAGGTGTAAAGTTTATAGGCAAATAATCGTCCGCGAATAAATTAAAGTTTAACACATCTTTTGGCACAACATAATACAACATGACTGTATCTTTTTCTTCACCGTATATTTGTTTAGAAGTTCCAGTAGATGGGCACTCCTCTCCGTTAGCCATTAGCTGAAATTTATGTAGCCGATTAATAAATTCCTCAAAATATTCTTTTCTGAGGGCTAATTCAATCTCTATCACTACATCTGAAGGATCCGGAGGTTCTGTAGGAATTGTGATTATATCCGGAAGATTATCAAAATCTAACCTCTCTTCAACCAGGCGAAAAGCTCGTTGTGCGGAAACAATCTCGATATGGAAAGGTATTTTTTCTTTAGCTTCCTGGGCATACTCACCTTCCGGGTACTTCTCTAAATATTCCTTATAACTTTCAATTGTATTTTCCTCCACTGCATCTTCCCATGCCACTGCTTCTGACAGTTCATGTATCTCATCTTTAGCTTCCTGGGCATACTCACCTTCCGGGTACTTCTCTAAATATTCCTTATAACTTTCAACTGTATTTTTCTCCACTGCATCTTCCCATGCCACTGCTTCTGACAGTTCATGTATCTCATCTTTAGCTTCCTGGGCATACTCACCTTCCGGGTACTTCTCTAAATATTCCTTATAACTTTCAATTGTATTTTCTTCCACTGCATCTTCCCATGCTTGCTCGTCAGAAGCACAGCTGGCAAGAAATAGTAATGTGCTAAGGATGAGAAACAATAGAAAAACACCTTTTTTCTTACCATTAAAAAAGCTCATAATTATTTTCTCCTTTCCAATTATAATATTGGTGAAATCTTATAAGATCAAAACTTATTTCCAACATAACAAGATTTTTATTAAGTCTCTTATTGCAGTGGTAGCTTTGTATTTCTGCTAGATGATAATTTGGGTGAGTATGATTTGATTATTATTAATTTTAACAATTTAACAATATATAATCAAGACTAAAAATGCTTAAACAATGTATATGATTAAAAAACTGCTAAGAAATGACGAGTTATTTATCTTTTGCTGAGCTCTGCCGGCAAAAAAAGATAATCAAACCTCATTGGATTATGTGCCGGAATATTTTTTATCTGCCCTTTTAACTGGTCCAGACAATTTAAGCGAGCGGTATTGGAGGATTTAATGAGCGATTTTCTGCATAAGCTGAATGCGGAAACTCAATCGTATATTTGTTTTGTTTGACACAAGATAAGGCAATTCAAAGGCTTGATCTGCAATCTAAATAAATGATACAATTATTTTACTATAAAGAAAATTATTTTTGATATACATTTTTTAGAAGGAGGAAATGACGTGTCAGACGTTTTCATTTCCTATTCGCGTAAGGATATCACCTTCGCTCGTTTACTGCACAAAGCTTTTGAAGAAAATGCTTTTGAAACCTGGATTGACTGGCAAGATATTCCTCCAAGTGCCGAATGGCTGGCCGAGGTTTACAGGGCGATCGAGCAGGCCGATACCTTTATATTTATTGTCAGTCGTAAATCAATGGAATCTGACATCTGCAGTATGGAACTCGCCCATGCTGTTAAAAATAACAAGCGGCTCATCCCTGTTGTCATCGATGAGATAGAGCCGCAAAAGGTTGCCCCGGAACTGGCCAACATCAACTGGCTTTTTTTTCGTGAGCAAGATGAGTATAACCAGTTTATCCAGGAGTTAATTACAGTAATCCAAACTGATTATGACTGGGTGAAAGAGCACACCCGTCTCCAGCTACACGCTTTGGAGTGGGCGCGAAAAGAGCGTGATTCAGGGTGCTTGCTATGGGGCCGGGACCTGGTCGAGGCGGAGCAGTGGCTTGCCAAAACACAGGACAAAGATCCTCAGCCCACCGCTTTGCACAGGGAGCATATCGAAGCCAGCAGAAAAGCCGCGGATCGCCGCAGGCGTATAACCATCGGTGCCACGGCCAGTGTAGTTGTGATCATTGTAGCGGCAATGCTAGCATTAGCCATTACCCTGGCAGGTACAGCGAGACAGGAAGAAGAAGCACAACTCTACTCAGAGTTTTTTCATGCGAGTTATTCTGGGAACTTGAACACTATCATAGAAGTCCTCGAGGCGGGGGCGGAAGTGAACGTAAAGGATCATTTAGGCCGGACCCCGCTGCACAGGGCCTCTGATAGAGGTCACACCGAGATTGCATCCCTCCTGCTCGAAGCCGGGGCGGAAGTAAATATGCAGAATGATTTTGGCCAGACCCCACTGCATGTGGCTGTATATAATGGTTGTACCGATGTAGTGGTACTCCTGCTCGAGGCGGGAGCTGATGTGGACATTCAGGATGATGAGACAGGCCTGGCCCCACTGCACTGGGCTTCCGGTAGAGGTCACACCGAGGTTGTGTCCCTCCTGCTCGAGGCGGGAGCTGATGTGGACATGCAGGATGATGAGGCAGGCCTGACCTCACTGCATTATGTAATTGTTGGAGATCACGTCCAGGTTGCATCCCTCCTGTTAGAAGCTGGGGCAGAAGTGGATATGCAGAACGATTTAGGCCAGACTCCGCTGCATTGGACCGCTGTTGGAGGCCATACCGAGTTAGCGGTACTACTGCTTGAGGCAGGGGCAGAAACAAACACTATGGATGAGCCGGGCGATACCCCGCTGGTTTGGGCTGCGGCTGAAGGCCATAAAGATTTAGCGGCACTTCTGCTCGAGGCAGGTGCGGAAGTTAATACGCAGAATAATTTAGGCCAGACCCCACTTCATGCGGCTGCATATAATGGTCGTACCGATGTAGTGACGCTCCTGCTTGAGACAGG
>PUNU01000254.1 GCA_003551865.1 Syntrophomonadaceae bacterium | reverse complement strand
TTGAAAAATGTCAAGGCCATCGGGTTGGAGCTGGAAGACCGCAGCCAGGTCCAGGTATCCATGAACCTGGTAGATTGTGAAGCCACCCCCATCCACAGGGTGGTGGAACTGATTAAAGCCGAAGCCGACCGTTACGGGGTCTCGGTGGCCGAGAGCGAGCTGGTGGGACTTTGTCCCCAGCAGTACCTGATTGAGGCGGCCTGCCACTACCTGCAGTTAAACAATTTTAGCGACAAGCAAATTATTGAAAACCGGGTTTTCTTTGCGGACGGTGAGGAGCAATGAAAAAACAGGCCGATTTTCTGGTTAAAAATGCCGGTCAGCTGCTAACCATGGCCGGGCCGCAGCGTCCGCGTAGAGGCGGGGAGATGGAAGAGCTGGGGCTGATTGAAAACGGCGCCCTGGCGGCCTGGGACGGTGAAATAGTGGCTGTCGGTGGAACGGCTGAAGTCCTCGAACAGGTGGAACTTGCGCCTTATGCCGAGGTTGCCGACGCCTGGGGCAAAGTGGTAATGCCCTGCATGGTCGATCCTCATACCCACCTGGTTTATGGAGGCAGCCGGGAGGAAGAGTTTGAACAGAGGATCAAGGGGGCCGATTACCTGGAAATACTGGAAAAAGGCGGCGGCATATTAAACACGGTTCGGGCCACTAGAGAAGCTTCTTTTAAAGAGCTGCTTGCCGGCGGCCGTAAAAGGCTGGCCCATTTTATTAGAGCCGGCGTGGGGGCTCTGGAGGTAAAAAGCGGTTACGGGTTGGACCTTGAATCGGAGATCAAACAGCTGCAGGCCGCTCGTCACCTCTGTGAAACTTCCCCGGTGGATATGACTTTTACCTTCCTCGGCGCGCACGCTTTTCCCCCGGAGTATAAAGACAGCCGGGACGAGTATGTGGCACTGGTTGTTAATGAAATGCTCCCGGAAGTGGCCGATCGGGGTCTGGCCCAATTCTGCGATGTCTTCTGTGAAGAAAAGATTTTTTCGATCGAACAGTCCCGCCGGATTTTGGAAGCCGGCAAGCAGTACAACCTCAAACCCAAGATTCATGCCGATGAAATAGTGCCGTATGGCGGAGCCGAGCTGGCGGCTGAAGTAGGGGCTGTTTCAGCCGATCACCTGCTGCAGGTTTCCCCGCAGGGCATAGACAGGATGGCAGAAGAACAGGTTATTGGAGTGATGCTGCCCGGAACGGCTTTCTTTTTGATGAAGGACAGTTACGCACCGGCCCGCGACATGCTTGAAGCGGGAGTGCCCCTGGCCCTATCCACCGACTGCAACCCGGGGTCTTCACCGACCGAGGCAATTTACCTGGTCCTTTCCCTGGCCTGCCTGCAAATGAAAATGACCCCGGCGGAAGTATTGACCGCCGCTACCGTCAACGCCGCTTATGCCGCCGGGATGGGTGAAAAGCTGGGCAGTTTGGAAGAAGGCAAGCAGGCGGATCTTTTGATATTGGAAGCGCATAATTACAAGTTTATCCCCTATCATTACGGGGTTAACATGGTTAAGAAAGTTTACAAAAAAGGATTCGATATCACAGTTTGATTGGAGTGAATACTGGTGCGAACAAGACAAGAGTATTTCAAAGGGTTGGAAAAGATGAATCGCAATCTATATTCCAACGGTGAAAAGATCGACCGGCTGGATGAGCGGCATGAGCCGACGCTGAATGTTATGGGCATTACTTTTGATGCCGCCTGGGAGGAAGAGAGTAAAGATCTCTGCACAGCTACATCACACCTCAATGGAGAAGTTATTAATCGTTTTAACCACATTCATCAAGATCCCACAGACCTGCATAAAAAACAGGACATGACCCGGATGCTCTGCAACAGGGTGGGCCAGTGCATCCAGCGGTGCATGGGAATCGACGCAGCAAACGCCCTCCATGCCGTCTCTTATATGGCCCAGCAGTCGCCGGAACCGAAGACGGCCTATCATGACAACTGGTTGAAATGGCTGGAGAGGTTCCAGAAAGAAGATCTGGTAGGCTGCTGCGCCCAGACGGATGTCAAGGGCGAGCGGATGAAAAGGCCGGCTGAACAGAGCGACCCCGATATGTATGTGCGGGTGGTGGAAGAACGAAGCGACGGGATCGTAGTTCGCGGTTCAAAAGTGCACATATCGGAGGCTTCCATTGCCGACGAAATCCTGGTGGTGCCCACCAGGGCGCTTAAAGGCAACGAAAAAGAATATGCGGTTTGTTTTGCTGTTCCGGCGGATCATGAAGGGGTAAAACAGGTGGTCCATTTTCATAATCTGCGCAAGCGGGATCACTACCCGCGGGGAGTGGAAGTGGGCTACACCGACTCCTATGTTATTTTTGACGACTGCTTTGTCCCCTGGGAGAGGGTTTTTGCCTGTGGGGAAAATGATCACGGCGGTGTGGCCGCCCTTTTATTTGCTCTCTTTCACCGTCATTCTTACTCCGGCTGCAAGCCGGCCATGCTCGATTATGTGATCGGGTTGGCCGCCCTGGCGGCGGAGATTAACGGGATTGAAAAAGCGCCGCATGTCCGGGAGATGCTGTCAGAGCTGATCATGACCGGCGAGCTGGGTTACGCCGCCGGGTATACTGCTTCCGCTATGGGCAAAGCTGAAGTCTATATACCGGGGATGGGCTTCATACCCTATGGTCCCGGCAGCTGCATCCCCAATTCCATTTATGCCAATGTAGGCAGGTGCCTGACCGGTGAGGCGGTTTTCCATGAGCAGGAAATTCTCTGTAATATTGCCGGGGGATTGCCGGCAACTTTTCCTTATGAAAAGGATTTGACCAGCCCTGAGACTAAAGAACTGCTTCAAAAATACTTGATGAGAAATCCGGACATTCCCATTGAGGAGCAGATCAAGTTCTGGTTAAACTTTGTTGATTTTGCCCTGTCAAGCTCATCGGGGACCATGCTTTACGGTGCTTACCACGGCGGCGGATCGCCGATTATGGAACAGATCGCCATCACCTCTCAGTATGATATCGAGGCGAGAAAAGAGATAGTAAGAAAACTGGCCGGGATGAAGCCTAAATCAGGGTAAACAGGCAAAAAACGGTTTTGCGGCATATAACGGGGCATGGACTGCGCCCATGTTTTTGCAGTCTTAATTTTTGTCGGGCTGGTGTACTTCCCCGACCGGAACCGGCCAAGCGTTTATAATATTACCTGCATCGTAGGAGGCCGGCAAAAAGCTTTATAGCAGGAGAGAGGCAATATTTAGCTGCATTCAACGCGAGGATGGGCTGTTTTATAAATGGCTGTCCGGATTTTCCCCGGGCCTGACGGGCCGTTAAATATTGTGTTCGTATGCCTGCTGGAAAAATGCCAGTTCCAGCTCCATGGCGGTACGGTAGTAAGTTTCTGCCCGTCCGGTGGACTTTTTTTCCGTTGTGTATTCGTCAAAAAGTTCTTCAAGCTTGCCGGCCAGGCTTTCAAAATCATCGGTTGAGTATGTTTCCACCCATTCCCGGTAGGGGCT
>PUNU01000132.1 GCA_003551865.1 Syntrophomonadaceae bacterium | reverse complement strand
CTTGTTGAGTGAAAAGCTGTGCCATGGGGACGGTTCGAGCGTTCCTGAGCGTAGCGAAGGCCGAAGGGAAAACGATGGAACCGTCCCCTATGGCATAGCGGGTTAGGCCTGAGTAGTTACTCTTCTTTAAAGATAACTGCTATTATTAATTTTATGGTCCCATGCCTCTCGCAAGACATAGCCGTTACCGGCTCCATCCCTGATAAATGGGCCCCCAATCCCCCTCCCCGATAAATGGGCCCCCAAATCCCCCTCCCCCTTGATGGGGGAGGGTCGGGGGGGGGGTGAAAATATTTTCCTGACAGTTGAGGAATAGTGACAGGCTTAATCCATCAACAAACTGCATTAAAAATACTCTTTATAAAGAGAACGGCCGATCAAAAGGCGCTGGATCTGGGCGGTGCCCTCGTAAATCTGGAACACCTTGGCGTCGCGCATCAATTTTTCAACCGGGTATTCCTTACTGTAACCATAGCCCCCCAGCACCTGGGCCGCATCGGTGGTAACCCGCATGACCATATCGCCACAAAACACCTTGGCTATGGCCGCTTCTTTGGAGTTGTCCAGGCCCTCTCCGGATTTCCAGGCCGCCTGCCAGGCCAGCAGCCGCCCGGCTTCTATGTCCTTGGCCATATCGGCCAGCATAAACATTACCGCCTGGTGCATAAAAATGGGCATCCCGAACTGTTCCCTTTCACAGGCATATTTTAAAGCAAATTCCATGGCGCTGCGGGCCACCCCCACTGCTGAAGCGCCGACCCCCGGGCGGGAATGGTTAAAAGTCTGCATGATAATTTTGAAACCCTGTCCTTCTTCTCCGATCCGGTATTCGGCCGGGACAACGGCATTGTCAAAAATTACGTCGGTGGTGTTGGCGGCTCGCTGGCCCATCTTGTCTTCTTTTTTCCCCACCGCAACCCCGGGAGTTTCCCTGGGCACCAGGAAGGCGGTTATCCCTTTATGGCCGAGAGAGCGGTCCACGGAGGCAAAAACAATATAATAATCGGCCACCCCTCCGTTGGTTATAAAAGTTTTTGTTCCGCTGATGGAATAAGAGCCGTTTTCTTTTTTTGCCGTAGTCGCTATCGAAGCTACATCCGAGCCGGCTCCCGGCTCTGTAACGCATAAGGCCATTAACTTTTCTTCAGCGCAGATCTTTGTGAGGTGCCTTTCCTTTTGCCCGGCACTGCCAAAATAGACCAGGGGGATGGCTGCCAGGCTGTTAATAGCTATGCAGCCGCTGATACCGGCACAGCCGGCTGAAAGTTCTTCAGCGATAATCAGCTGATCAAGGGCGCTTAAGCCGTCGCCGCCGTATTCTTCCGGGACGGCGCCGTAAACCAGGCCGGTTTGAAAGGCTTTACGGACGATCGCTTCCGGGTATTCACCGCTGCGGTCATATTCCGCAGCCACCGGCGCTATCTCTCCCTGGGCAAATTCGCGGGCCATCTGCTGAATTGCCTGCTGCTCGTCATTTAAAGAAAAATCGATCATGTTTCGCCTCCTCCGCAAGCTATTTTTGCTTTGCAAATATTAAACTGTTAAACAGATTATATGGCAAAGAGCTGTTGCTGTCGAGATAGAAAATATGTAAGTGTTTAAAACATGCTTGTTTATAAAACTTTCAATTAGTTGACAAACAAATATATAGCGCAAACATTTTCAATCGTGGTATAATCAAGTTGCTGAAAGGAGGACGATAAAATGAGCAAGGATACCGGCTTGAAAGTTGATTTTGAACAGGAACTGGAAAAACTGTCGTTTGAAGAAGCACCAAAAATTGTTTCCGATTCGATCCCGGGTCCGAAAAGCCAGGAATTGATGGCAGCCGAGATGGAAAACGAGACGGTAACCAGGGTGATACCGAACGTAACCCAGACCTGCTGGGAAGAGGCCAAAGGGGCGACGGTTAAAGACCCGGACGGCAATTACTACATAGATCTCACTGCCGGAATTGCCGTCAATAATGTGGGACACTGCCACCCCCGGGTTTTGGAAACAATCGGCAAGCAGTCCAAGATGCTTATGCACAACCCTGATGCGACGAATACCCACCGGGTTAAACTGGGGCAAAAACTCCAGCAGATTGCCCCGGGCGGTTTAAAGGGCAATGTAAAAATGGCCTACGGTTTAAGTGGAAGCTCGGCTGTGGAGATGGCCTTTAAATTTGCCCGGGCGGCGACCGGAAAATCCCACGTTGTCGCTTTTCACGGGGCTTACCACGGTGCACTCGGAGCCACCTTAGGGCTTACTACCTCTCAGCAGTTTCGCTCAAATTACGGGCCTTTCAACCCGTATGTTTACCACGTGGGGCCTTATGCCTACTGTTACCGCTGCCCCTGGAAACTGGAATATCCGCAGTGCGACCTGGAGTGCGCCAGGTACGTGGAGCACCTGCTGTTGAGCCCTTCCACCGGAATCGATGTAGACAGCGTAGCGGCGATGATCGTGGAGCCCGTCCAGGGTGAAGGCGGTTACGTGCCTCCGCCCGACGGATTCTTAAACGCTATTAAGAAGACTTGTGAAAAAGCCGGTATTTTTTATATCGATGACGAAGTCCAGGCCGGCATGGGCCGGACGGGCAAGATGTTTGCCATTGAGCATTACGGTGTTGACCCCGACATGATCACCTTGGGCAAAGCCCTCGGTGGAGATCTGCCCTTCAGCGCGTTGATCATGAAAAATGAAATTGCGGACAAACTCAGCCCGATGAGCCATATTCTTACTTCCGTCGGCAATGCCACCTCCAGTGCAGTTGCCTGCACAAACATTGATCTGCTGCAGGAGGGCCTGCTGGAGAGAGCCGAGAAGCTGGGCGCATATGCCATTGAAGCGCTGCGAAGCGTCATGGAGGAAACCGAAATAATCGGTGATGTTCGCGGCAAAGGATTTATGATTGCCGTCGAGCTGGTAAGAAATAAGGAAACAAAAGAGCCGATAGACCTGGGCGATATGCTTCAGATCCTCACGGCTTTAAAAGAAAAAGGGGTGCTGATGCTTCCCTGCGGCCGGCATACAAACGTTTTCCGCTTTATGCCGCCGCTGGTGATCAGTAAAAAGCACCTGGATCAGGCCCTGGAGATCGTGGGCGAAGTCTTTAAACAGGCGCAAAAAGATATCCTGTAGCAATTTAAAAACCTTTTAATCCTGGCAAAGTTATATCGACATTCCAATTCCTTTGCCGGGCAAGATGGCCGAATCATTTATTGTTAAAGTAAATGATCGGGAAGCAGAGACTTTGTTGGAAAACCTTAAATTGAGAATGGAGATGGAATAAAAATTAAGTGAGGTGTTCTTTATGATCTGTTCCTATGCTTCGGTTGAAGAAAATAAACTAAAGGCCTTACAAGGCCTCGAAAAGGAACTGGGGAAGACCCTTTTGGCTTTTAGCTGTCATGATGCCCAGCCTGCGCAGTTGAGCCCGGAACAGCTGGAACGTGTCCAGGCCCTGGAAAAAGAGCTGGGTGTTGTTGTCGTGGCT
>PUNU01000140.1 GCA_003551865.1 Syntrophomonadaceae bacterium | reverse complement strand
GCTGCAAGGTGGAAAAGGGAGCAATTGTCGGAATGGGAGCGGTACTGCAAGACTTCTGCCTGATTGGTGAAGAAGCAATGATCGCCGCCGGCAGTGTTGTGCCCGCCAACATGGAAATTCCGCCGCGCCACCTGGCCGCCGGGGTTCCGGCCGAGGTCAAAAAGGAAATTACCGGGACTTCGCTGATGTGGGTTTCACAAAGCGCCCCGATGTACCAGGATCTGGCCGGCAGGTATATCAAACAGGGGATCGGCATAAAGGGCAGGGAGTAGCATAAAACACAGCGGTTATTGCAAGCCGGCGCTCAATCGTACCCCGGTTACCAGGACCCGCTTTTCGGCGCCAAGCCGGAGAAAGCTGGAGATTCGTTCAGAGGGCTTTGGCCGGGGCGGACCAACACCGCAGCACCGAGGAGAAAGAAAAAAATCTATCGCCTTCTCATCACATTTCGGACCAAAAGGGGCTGTTTAAGAGGGCGGAGCGCCACTTTTCCCGGATGTCGGGATAGCGGTCGGCCAGCTCGTTTAGAAGCTCTTCCATTTCTTTGCGCTTGGTTTTGCCGCTGATTGGACAGGGGTTTTTTACCCGGGGCAAATCCTCGCGCCTGACCAGGGCTGACAGGGTGGATTCGGGAATCTGGATTAAGGGGCGCACCAGGTAGAGGTCGGTGCGGTCGAGATAGGTGACCGGCTTGAAAGTATCCATGCGCCCGGTATAAATGAGATTCATCATAAAAGTTTGCACGGCATCGTCGAGGTGGTGCCCCAGGGCAACTTTATTGCAATTAAGGCCGCGGGCCGCCTGGTGAAGAGCACCGCGGCGCAGGTTGGCACAAAGCGCACAGGGATTTTTCTCCTGCCGGCGCTCGAAAACGATGCGGGCAATGGGGGTTTCTTCCACATGGAGGGGGATATCCAGCCGTTGACCCAGCCGCTGCAGGGGCTCCAGCTCCACCGGCCAGCCCATGTGGACAAAAACTGCCTGGATAAAAAAATCGAAAGGGGCGTGGCGCCGAAAGAGGCTGAGAATATACAGCAAAGCGGCGCTGTCTTTGCCCCCGGAAAGGCCGACGGCGACCCGGTCGCCTTCTTCGATCATTTGGTACCGGTATATTGTTCTTTTAACCCGGGTTAGAAACCACTTGCTGTCGCTGCGGCGCAATTAACAGCCTTCCTTTCCTGAATTGCAATAGAAAGTGATACAATCAATATTATCTCATTTTTTATTATACTAAAGAACTTCAATACCAGCGTGCTTAATACCCCCTTGTAGATTTAATAAATAGCATTTCCAGCCATCTTTAAAACCCTCCAATAATATAGTTTTGCTTTCGAGAATCAGTCCAAGAGAGCATATAAGATAAATACAAATGGGATATCGGATAGAAGATCGAACAATGACAAACGAATTGAAACAATTTGCAGTTGGGTTCGTTAGAACTAACGAATTCTAACAGATTTTACGGGGATTTGCGGTTAAAAATAAAAACCGGGGCTGTAGCGGAAAAATTTTTAATTTAAATAGGGTTTAAAAATTTCTCATTGACACCGCTGATATTTGCTATAAAATAAAAATTAACCAAATGTTAATTAAACTTGCATTAGACAATCACAGCTCAGTTTCTTAAACAAAAGAGGACATAATAAAAATTTTTATGATGCCAAATCCGCTGCCCCTACAATTAGACGTTAAAATAAACCCGAGGAGCCTGGCTTGTGTTTCCAGTTTTATCGGATCTCTCTTTTGTGGCTTAAATCCAGGCCATATCTTTCCTTAAGTGAGGACGTCACTGATATTTTGCTCTATGAGTTGAAGGCGGGGTTTCTTATCCCTATAATTGCTTGAGGCGATCTCTGGCTCGGCTTAGCTTGATTTGTCGCAATACTTTGTAGTATGATTCTTCTAATAGGGAAACAAGGTCTTAACTACAAGGAGGTACTATTATGAACGAGAAAGACCGCAAGCCCACAACCAATGATGCGGGTAACCCTGTATCCAGTGATGAGTTTTCCCTTACTGTGGGACCCGACGGGCCCATTCTGCTACAAGATCATTACCTATTCGAACAGATGGCCAACTTCAACCGGGAAATGATCCCGGACCGCCAACCCCATGCTAAGGGCTCGGGGGCCTTCGGACTCTTCGAGGTAACCAAGGACGTCACTGCCTACACCAAAGCCAACGTGTTCCAGCCGGGCACGAAGACCGAAGTGCTGGCCAGGTTTTCCACGGTAGCCGGTGAAAGCGGCAGTCCCGACACCTGGCGGGACGTACGCGGCTTTGCCCTCAAATTCTACACCAACTATGGTAACTACGATATGGTGGGGAATAACACACCTGTTTTCTTCGTGCGCGACCCGATGAAGTTCCAGGACTTTATTCACTCCCAGAAGCGCCGCGCGGACAGCGGACTGCGCGATAATGACATGCAGTGGGACTTCTGGACCCTGTCGCCCGAAACTGCCCATCAGGTCACCATACTGATGAGCGACCGCGGAGTCCCCAGGAGCTATCGGCATATGAATGGCTACACGAGCCACACCTACATGTGGATCAATGCCAAGGGTGAACGCTTCTGGGTGAAGTACCACTTTAAGACCGACCAGGGAATCGAATTCCTCACCCAGGAGGAGGCCGACCGGATTGCAGGCGAAGATGCCGACTACCACCGCCGCGACCTGTTTAATGCGATCAGGCAGGGGGATTTTCCCAGCTGGACCCTGAAAGTCCAGATCATGCCCTTTAAAGAAGCTGAGACCTACCGGTTCAATCCGTTTGATCTTACCAAGGTCTGGCCCCATAAGGACTACCCCCTCCACGAAGTGGGGCGGCTAACGCTGAACCGCAATCCTAGCGATTTTCACAGTGAAATCGAGCAGGCTGCATTTGAGCCGAACAGCCTGATTCCGGGGATCGGTCCCAGCCCGGACAAGATGCTGCAAGCCCGCCTGGTTTCCTACGCCGATGCTCACCGGGCACGCCTGGGCGTCAACTACAAGCAGATTCCAGTTAACCGGCCGAAGAGCCCGGTGAACAGCTACAGCAAGGGTGGCAAGATGAGAATTGATAATGTCTCCGACCCGGTCTATGCACCCAATTCCAAAGGCGGTCCCGAGGCCGACTCGGAGAAGTATCCGGAGGAGGCCGTCTGGAGCGCCGATGGGGAGTTTATCCGCGCCGCTTACACCTTGCGCAAGGATGATGACGATTTCATCCAGCCCGGAACCCTGGTGCGCAAGGTCATGAACGATGAGCAGCGTGACCGGCTGGTGTCTAACGTGGCCGGGCACCTGAAAGATGGCGTGTCTGAGCCAGTTTTGCAGCGGGCTATCGAGTACTGGCGCAACATTGACAAAGAGACCGGTGATCGCATCGCCAAAGCCGTGCAGGAAGATTGATCTCAGCATGGCATTAATTTCGATTGTTAATTTCGAAACACAATGAAAATATTTTTGCTGCTATATCCATAGCGGATATAACCAGAT
>PUNU01000295.1 GCA_003551865.1 Syntrophomonadaceae bacterium | reverse complement strand
GCCCTTGTGCTGCCCATCCTTGTATTGCTTTTAGTCGGCATTGTCGAGTTCAGTATGCTTTTGTATAATCAGCAGGTTATTACCAATGCCTCGCGTGAAGGTGCCAGGGCTGCTTCCAACCCTCTTCCAGAATTAAATAATGGCGAAATTAAAGAAATCGTGGAAAATTATTGTGAAGATAGATTGATATCCTTTGGCGATCAGAGCGAAGCATTAACAGTTTATATAAACGATATCCAAATAACAGAAGCTAACGCAAGCGACAATGCTAATAATAATGTCTCGGAAGTCACAGTTACTACCAAATTTGAATATAGCTTCCTGGTTCCAGGTTTATTTAACATTGGGCCACTATATGAGATAAGTTCATCGACTGTCATGAAAAATCTTTAGCAGGCAGCAAAAATTTTAATTTATAACAATAATCCACTATGTACAATATGAAAAGAGATAAACAGCAAAAAGGGGCTACATTAGTAGAGTTTGCTATCATATTGCCTTTATTGATCCTGTTGTTGTTCGCAATAATCGAGTTCAGTCTACTGATGTATAACCAGGCAATGGTAACCAATTCAGCAAGAGAGGGTGCCAGGTATGGAGTGGTGTGGGCGCCATCATATGCTTCTTTTGCTGTTGCAAATCCAGATTTTGATGTTTCTGAAAATCCATATCGTATTAGTAAGGAAGAAGTAAGACAGCATGTCAAATCATGGTTAAAAAATAATTTGATTTCTTTTCGTTTTTCAGAAGAAGATATAATAGTAGATCCAGACGATCCTGATGAAGTATGCTTTGGCGAATTCAGCGGAGAAGAAGGAGATGGATATCTTTCGGTCAGAGTGAAATACGATTATTCATTCTTTATAGTTCCTTTGAGTATAATTACTTTAAGTTCAGAATCCAGAATGAAATGTGAATATATTAAAATTGATTGAGCTTAAACATAAAAATATACAAAATGATAAAAACTATTTATTTAAAGATGGAGGTGTCAATATGATCAAAAGAAACATAAATGGCACGATAGATAACAGCCAACGAGGAGCTACAATTATAATAGTTGCTTTTGCTATGTTAGTTCTAATCAGCATAGGTGCTTTGGCTGTAGATCTCGGTTTTGCTTATTTTCAACGGACTAATCTGCAGAAAGCAGTTGATTCAAGTGCATTGGCTGGAGCTAGCGTGCTTTATCAGGAAGAAAACGGGGAGCTTATAATCAAGCCTTTTTCTGTACGAGAAGAAGCAGTATCCTATTTTGATAAGAATGTCCATGGGCTAAATGCCGATGTCACTGTCGATGTCGGGCATTGGTCTTTTGGCATTATGAGCGAAAAAAAATTTGAATCAATGTGGGACGGGTATGCTGAAGAAATTACTCCTGTAGATTTATATGAAGTTGGAGATGACTGGGATAATCCTAATTCAGGTCATATAAATTCTGTGCAGGTAGAAGCTTCTGTTCAGTCACCCACCTTTTTTTCTAGGATATTCGGCAAGGAAAATTTGGTTGTAAGATCAAAAGCTGTTGCCTATTTGGGCTTTCCTGGAGGATTTCAGCCTGGAGAGATTGATATGCCGATAGTAATTTGTAAGGAATCAATTGCCGGATGGGGCGATGACGACCTTTCATGTGGAATAGCTCGTCTGATTCATAGCGGCCAGGCTAGTGGAAATTTAGATTTCAACTCTGGGGCATGGACTAACTACTCATCGGGATGCGAGCTAAGTTTTAGTGCTGGTAACAATCCTGGAGGTTTGCAATATATTTTAAGTGACATGACTGGAGAGTGCAAAGTTCCCAATCCAACAGCAATATCAGGTAGTGTTTCTACAGGTGGAGGTCAAACCAATGTTGGATTCAGTGAGGTAGGTGACTGTCTTAAATTTCCTGCATTTGTTTCAGGCAATGAGGATCCCAGGACAGAACCTTGGAACATTACTATTTTAGTGGTTGATTGCGAAGGCTCTAATAATCCTTCAGGATGCTTGTCTGTAGTTGGGGCGGTAAATATTGATATTGTTTTAATAACAGACACTTTCCCTTCTGCTGAAGGTCAAAAATATCAGGATGTTCCTTACGAAATGCAAGACCCAAGGAAAGGTGATGATAATAAAGGTCCCTTCAAGCAAGAAGCATATTCCGATATTGACTTTAATGATGGTCGTGAAAGATGGAAAGCATTTGTAGATCATTTTGATCTAAAAGTGATAAACCAAAGTACCGGAGAGAAAGTGCCTGCCCATGACAATTATTATCAAAAAACTATTTATGCAGTCCCTTCATGTACAAAAGTTGAGAAAAAAGGTATTTCAGGTGGGCCTAATTTCGGGACACTTGCAGAAGTGCCTGTCATAGTAAATTGATCTAATTGTTAAACAAAATATTTAAATCAGCTTTTTAAATAAGTATTTTATCGTTTGACTAACCTTAAATAATTGTTTAAGCACAAAAATTTATTGTATTTTTTCGGCTGAAACATAATACTGTAACCTTTTAATGACAGAAATTTTGCTGACCATATTACTGAGTATATGCTTTGAAGAACAATAAAAATAAGAAATGAGATATGTTAGAAAATTTAAAGGTTAACTTTGATAAATAAAATGAAAGATTTAGTTTAATAACAGATGTCAGATTTCATTACTGTGCAATGCTTATATAATAACAATAGAGGACGTGACTGCAAAAAGTCATTTTTGCAGTCACAGACGTCAGATATCAGACGTCAGAGGTCCCCAGTTAAACCCGCCCAGTTAAATGGGGAAATTAAACCGGGTAAATCTGTGACGGAAAGATGCGGTTTGTTTAATCACGCCGCAGGCGTGACAGGTAGTAAAAACAAAGAGTCATCTAGATTATTGATTTCTGAATTATTCATTGCACGACTTTTTGCAGGTGCATCAGAATAATTATAAAGCTTTTTTGAGGTTATATTTAATTCTAACGCGGGCCATGCGCAACCCAAGAAAAGAAACCTTTACCGCCCGCTCGCGGACTCGCTCAAGACGCAAAGGTCGCAAAGGAAGGCAGGAAGGATTTTTTTCATTTGTCACGCGTCCTGCCACGCGCTTCGCGTGGTTCGCGTGACAACGGCAAATGAAAAGGCAGCCTTGTCCAAAACCTGGACACGGTTTTGGACAAAACCTCTGCTTCGCGTCTTTAACTTTGTGTCCTTTGCGCCTTCGTGGTTAAAACTTTCTTGTTTTTTATGACCCTAGTGTATTGGAAGAAGCCCAGTTAAATTGAAGAAAGTTTAACGGGCCAGGGATACACGGGGCAGGCAGGGTTTCATGAGTGAGTCACTGACAATAGCGTGATGAATATACCGAATTCAGGGGAGGGGGAGGTGATTATGGAACATTGGGGACCATTCCCAGTCTGGTCCAATAATTGATACCATCACTTGATAATATTCCTCAATAACTGAGCAGAACATAAATATTATTTTTTTAATTCAGATATGTTGTACAGCATTTACCAATAACTAAACGAG
>PUNU01000092.1 GCA_003551865.1 Syntrophomonadaceae bacterium | reverse complement strand
TTTTTAATTTTGCAATATATTATAACACATTTTTTCTTAAGAAGTCAAGCTATTTTGAGCAACACCGCGTTAATTCAAGAAGAAGGGCAAAAAAATTCAATAGAAAGCTTATATTTCAAAATAATCGAGACTTTTACGCCTTTATTTGGTAAAACGATCGGCAACGGTGGTAGCCCCGTATGAATCAGGCTTGATGCAGGCCTGGTATCCACTGCCAATCACCATGCCCACAACTTCTTTAATTACGTTCCTTGTTTCTCCTTTTTCGCCTACATCCAGGTGTATTTCGACATTAAGCTGTTGTTCACCGTTCTGGGCAAGCTGCTCAGTAAGGCGGGTCGCTACTTCAAGACTGAGAAAGGTTTCATAATAGATGCGCTGCCGAAGGCTTTCCATGTAGCGGGTCTTCTGCTTGTGATAGTAAAAACGCCCGCCTTTTCCTATGCGGTGAACCACCACTGCAGTGACAAATATTACGCAGTCATTAAGGAAAGAGTGAGAATCGGTCCCGATGATGAGTTTATAGGACTCATCAGGATATTCATTGGTATAGCCGGCCAGATCTTCAAATAAATCCTGGAAAGAGATCCGGCCTCGAGACGGACTTGTAAAAAGCATCAAACCTGCGACCTTTCAGCTTTATTTGCTAAGCCAATTATAAGTTATCAGGGCCAACTTTGCAAATTGCTCCGGCCTTAACTCCTCAGGCCTGGCCGCCGGTTCTATTTCCACCTCTTCAAAAAGTTCCAGCAGGCAGTCTCGAGTCAAGGGAAACAGCCTGATCATATTGTTTAAAAGTGTTTTGCGCCTCTGCTGGAAAGCACCCTGCACAAGCCTCCAAAACAGGGCCTCTACTTTGTCCGGCAATTCCCGTTTCCGGGGTCTAAGCCTGACAACTGCGGAATCAACATTCGGGCGAGGCCAAAAAACGTTTTTGGAAACATCAAACAGCTTTTCACCCCTGGTATAGTAACGACAGAGCACCGAAAGCCCCCCGTAATCCTCATCTCCCGGCCCGGCTACCAGGCGGCCGGCCACTTCTTTTTGAAACATCAGCACCGCTGTCGAAAAAGGGAAATCTTCTTTCAACAAGTCATACATAAACGGACCGGAGATATTGTACGGCAGGTTCGAAATAAGCTTAACTGCCCTGCCCGGGCCAAAGCGGGAAGTCAGCCTGCTCCAGTTGACATTTAAAACATCGCCGTGGCAAACTTCTACTGCAGGCCGGTGCTGAAGCAGATCCCGGAGCAGTTTAACCAGTCCGCGATCTATTTCCAGCACCAGCAGATCTGCACCCGCTTCTGCCAAAGCCATCGTTAAAGCTCCGGCACCCGGGCCGACTTCGATAACGGCATCATTTTTTTTAACCTCCGCCGCTGCGACGACCTTGCGAACAATGTTGGCGTCAATTAAAAAGTTTTGCCCCAAACGCCGGCTAGGCTGTAAGCCGTAACGCCGGAAAAGAGACATAATTTCTTTTGGGGAAGTAGGATTCGGTTGTTCCGCCACCTGTTTTTAATCCTCGCCTGTTTCAGGTTTTTGTTTATTCTATCTCTGCCCTGCACGGCAGTCAAATTTGACAAAAGCGACACTTCCGGACTGAAAAGGAAAAGTGGAAAGAAAAATATGATGACAAACACTCAATTATGCATTATAATATATTTTACAAAAGTAATAATTCAACACTTTAAGCAATCAATTTTCAGAAAGGAGGGTCGATTTTCCTTTATTAGACAGTGATAGAACTTTCGGATATTACGAAATTATATTAAGGAGGAATATTACAAAATGGCAGAATTTAAAGACATAGTAGCCAACCTTAACCAGAAAATTGAAGCGGCTGATCCGGCAAAAATGAAGGGAGTCAGCGCAGTATACCAGTTTGAGCTTTCCGGGGATAATGGAGGCGTATTCCACATAGTTGTGGACGACGGAAAGCCGGAGGTCGCAGAATCGGCCCACGACAACCCCAATATTACAATTACCATGGCGGCAGATGATTTTAACAGCATGCTTGAAGGCCAATTGAATGCTACTTCCGCATTCATGGCCGGCAAACTGAAAGTCAAGGGAGATATGTCCCTGGCCATGAAACTGCAGAGCCTGCTCGGCTAGCCCGGCTGCACCTGCACGAGATTGGTGACAATTTTGGTTCAAAATTATTCCAGGTGAATTTATCTTAGAAGAACCCCGCCCCCCATTAAAAAATGGGGGCGGGGTTTTTATTTTTTATAATGCAGGTTCCTTGATCCGGCAATGGGGAAACAATAGCGCCTTAAAACTGAACCCGGTCAACAAGGATATCAGAAAAAAGGCGCACGGCATTAACGTAGACCTGCTCGACCAGTTCATCTATTTCCCGGTTCAGGGCAAGGGCCGCGCGTTCGTAGACCAGCTTAACATAAGCTGGCTCATTACGCCTGCCCCGGTAAGCCTGGGGTGAGAGATAGGGGGAGTCCGTTTCAAATAAGAGCCGTTCCGGGGGGATGTAGTGCAGCAACTCCCTGAGCCCATGAGAGCGGGGATAGGTTAACGGGCCGGCCAGCGAAATGTAAAACCCGAGCTCAAGGTATTCTTCAGCCTGCCGGCGATCCCCGGAAAAACAGTGCATCACACCGGCTTTTGCAGGCAGCTCTTCCTCTTTTAAGATTCGCAGTGTATCCAGGTGAGCTTCCCGGGTGTGCACAATTACGGGCCTATCGACTCGGCAGGCCAGGCGCAGCTGCTGACGAAATACTTTTTCCTGCTCCTCCCTGGGGGAAAGGTCCCGGTAAAAATCTAGCCCGGTCTCTCCTATCGCCAAAACGGTTTCCGCTTCAGCCATTTCCTCCAGCCCTTCGAGCCATCCGGCCGACACCCCGGCGGCATTGTGCGGGTGGACGCCTACTGAAGCACATATCCTGGGGTAGCGGTTGCTTAACTCCACCGCCTGCCGGGAACTGCGTTCATCCGCACCGGCATTGATCACGGCTGTCACCCCGGCCTCAACAGCCCGCTCCAGAACTTTGTCCAGATCTTTTTTGAATTGGGGTGAATCAAGGTGGGCATGGGTGTCAATAAGTGTCGGCACTCTAGCTGATCCTGCTCCCGGGAGCAATTTCCTGGTCCACCGTGGTCAGGGCAATCCTGCCGTCTTTGTCAATCGCCGCCAGCAGCATTCCCTGGGAAAGCACGCCCCGCAGTTTGACAGGCTTCAAGTTGGCAACATACAATACATACCGACCGATCAGTTCTTCCGGCTGGTATTCTTCGGCAATGCCGGCTACAACCTGGCGGCTGCCGTCTTCGCCAACCTCCAGTTCTATTTTGAGCAGTTTGTCGGATTTGGGAATTTTTTCGGCTGACACTACTTCCGCCACCCGCAAATCTACCTGCTGAAACTGCTCAAGGCTGATCAACCCTTCTGCTTGATCTTCAGCGGTGCCTTTATCGGCTTCAGCAGGCCTATCACCCCGCATCTCCCTTATTTCCGCCTGCATGTTCAGCCGGGGGAACAGGTCTTCGCCCCGGTTTACAAATGTTCCGGGTTTGATCCCGCCCCATTCCCGCAGGCTGTCCCAAATGTGCAGTTCGTTGCGGTCTGCAATTCCAAACTGCTCGAAAATGCAGGCCGGGGTCCGGGGCATATAGGGCTGCAGGACCACAGCTATAAAGCGAATGCTTTCAATTAGATTATAAATAACCGTACCCAGGCGGTCTCTGCGGCCGGGATCTTTAGCCAGTTCCCAGGGCATATTCTCATCTATATATTTATTGCTGCGGCGGACCAGCTGCCAAAGCTCGGTAAGGGCGTCACTGATTTTTAACTGATCCATCAAGGCATCGACAGCGGCGGGCGTGTCCAGGGCCAGGGCGCGCAGTTCACGATCGCTCTCTTCATTACCCTCTAAAGGCTCGGGAAGCACTCCGTCAAAGTAGCGCTCGGCCATGGTCAGGGTCCTGCTGACCAGGTTGCCGAGATCATTGGCCAAATCATTGTTGATACGGGTAATAAACGCTTCCAGGCTGAAGATGCCATCCTGGCCAAAAGGTATTTCCCTCAGCAAATAATAGCGCAGGGCGTCGGAACTATACCTGTCGGCCAGCACGCAGGGGTCGATTACATTCCCCTTCGATTTTGACATCTTGCCTTCTTCGAGCATCAACCAGCCGTGCCCGAAAACCGTTTTTGGCAGGGGCAGATCCAGGGCCATCAGGAATATTGGCCAGTAGATGGTATGAAAACGCAGGATGTCTTTACCAATCAGCTGGACATCGGCCGGCCAGAAAGTTTCAAAAATGCCGCCCTCTTCTCCATAACCCAGGGCGGTAATATAGTTGCTCAAGGCATCGAGCCACACATAGATTACATGATCCGGGTCAAAGGGCACGGGTATACCCCAATCAAATGAAGTCCTTGATACACAAAGGTCTTCCAGCCCCGGCTTAAGGAAGTTATTGATCATTTCGTTCTTGCGTGAAGGCGGCTGAATAAAATCAGGGTGCGTCTCTATATGGTCCAGGAGGCGCCGGGCATAGCGTGACATCCGGAAAAAATAGGCCTCTTCGGCGATAAGCTCCAGTTCCCTTCCGCAGTCCGGGCAGCACTTTTCTTCCAGCTGGCGTTCAGCCCAGTAAGCCTCGCATGGAGTGCAGTACCATCCCTCGTACTTACCCTTGTAAACATCACCCTGCTCGTAAAAGCGGGTAAAAATGCGGGCTACTTTTTCTTTGTGCCGCTCCTCGGTGGTGCGGATAAAGTCATCATAGTCGATATCGAGCTCGTGCCAGAGATCTTTAATCCAGGCTACAACTTCGTCAACAAAAACCCGGGTATCCTTGCCGGCCGCTTCCGCCTGACGCTGAATTTTCTGGCCATGCTCGTCGGTGCCGGTAAGAAACCAGACCCGGTAACCGGTTAGCCGTTTAAAACGAGCGATGGCATCGGCAGCCACCGTCGTATAAGAGTTTCCGACATGCAGCCTGTTGCTCGGGTAATAAATTGGAGTAGTGATGTAGAAAGTCTTTTCCTCCCCCAACTTAAGGCCTCCTCTGCGCTGTGAAGATGTGCATATTATATCAAAGCCCGGCGCACTGTCAAGATAAGCGGATATCGATGGGTTTCATGTAATATTCTTGTAAACCTGAGTAATTTGGGAAAATAACTCTTGACTTACCATGTCAATTACTGGTATAATAACCGAACCAGCACTGTTCCCATTATTATGAAAAGGAGGAAATGGTTTTGAAATCGACCGGGATTGTTAGAAAGGTTGACGAACTGGGCCGCGTTGTTATTCCGATAGAATTAAGGCGCACCCTGGGCATAGAGGTAAAAGATGCCCTGGAAATTTACGTGGACAATGAAAGAATCATCCTCAAGAAGTACGAACCGGCCTGCTTGTTCTGCGGCAACGCCGACAATGTAAAACATTACGGAAATCGCATTGTCTGTCAGGACTGCATCGACAAGCTGGCAAAAACATAGCAGTCAGGCTTGCAGGGGCACGGCTGAGCCGTGCCCCTGGCTTTATGGCATATCGACCTCTTCCAGGGGAAACTCCCTCACGCCCTCGAAATCAGCCAGTCTAACCGACACCGTTCTTTTACTGTTGTTGACCTCCATAACCTGTCCTTCGCCTTCCGGAGTTATCACCGTATCCCCAGATCTGGGCATTTCTTCCCGGGCATTCTCATAGGCACTGGCTTCATAACGGAGACAGCACATCAACCGACCGCAAACACCGGATATTTTCGTGGGATTAAGGGAAAGGTTTTGGCCTTTGGCCATACGAATGGAGACAGGCTCAAATTCTTCAAGAAAAGTGCTGCAGCAAAAAGACCTGCCGCAGGGACCGATACCGCCTTTGAATTTTGCTTCATCGCGCACACCGATCTGGCGCAGTTCGATGCGGGTTTTAAAAATTGAGGCCAGGTCCTTGACCAGCTCCCTGAAATCGACCCGTTCTTCAGAAGTAAAGTAAAAAATTATTTTATTGCAGTCAAAAGTGTATTCCACACTGACCAGCTTCATATCAAGTTTGTGTTCCCGAATCTTTTTTTGACATTTGGCATATGCCTCGGCTTCCTTTTGCCTGTTGGCTTCGATTTTACACAGATCATCCTCGGTTGCCCTGCGAATAACACTTTTCAGCGGAAGAACCAGCTCATCCTCCGGGACTTCTTTCGCTGTAATTATTACTTCCCCCAGTTCCTTTCCACGGGAAGTTTCGACGATCACCTGATCGCCCTGTTCCAATTTATCTGATCCGGGTTCGAAGTAGTAGGTTTTACCGGCCTGCCTGAATCGAACTCCGACTACTTTTGGCATACATTTAACCTCCTTTGAAGCAATAAGAGCATCTTTTCCAGCAATAAACGGCGGTTGGCATTTGTGGCAGTCAGCTCAAAAACCGTTTTATTAATTAATAAAATAACATTTTCAAGTTCGGGCAAAGAAGCTGTGTCGGCCCATGCCGACTGCTGGTCAGGCCCGGTTATCATGTTTTCACTGCGGCATAACCTGCCGACCAGGCCGTCCCGGTAAAAAAGGCAAAACAGTTCAAGAAAAGCAATGAGATCTTCCCTGTCGGCCAGAGAAGCGGCCCATGACAGCAGCTGGTGGGCGGAATCACGGCTCGTCGCAAGATTAAAGGCCAGTGTTTTGGCCTCCTCGTAGCGCTTTTTAAATTCGCTGTCATCCGCCAGCTCAAGTGCGTATCCGGGAAGCCCGCCGCTCAGGCGGGCCAAAAGCTGAGCTTTTTCCTCGCCAATACCTTTTTGCCTCACCAGCAGTTCCCGGATTTCATCGTGGCCCAGAGGCTGAAGATTATACCGTCGGCACCTGGAGAGAATCGTATCAAAAAGCTTTTGCGGCTGATCCGCAAGCAGGATAAAGTGAAGCCCGGCGGGAGGCTCTTCCAGGATTTTAAGCAGAGAAGAACAGGCCTCTGCAGTCATCATTTCAGCCTGCTCGATCAGGCATACCTTTTTACTGCCTGAAAAGTAAAAGAACCGGCGCAGAGAGCGGAGTTGCTCGATCTTGATGCTGCGGCCGTCGGGACAAACTGTAAAATAATCCGGGTGGTTGCCGCTTGAAAATTGGAGGCAGGAATCACACTGCCCGCAGGGCTCGACATCAATACGGCAGGGGCACAATATAGCCTGGGCCAGGCTCTGGCCCCAGCTTTTCTTGCCTATTCCCGGTGGCCCGGCCAGTAAAACGGCATGCCCCAGCTTGTCATCGGCAAGCGCCCCGCTTAAAGCATGCCTAAGCTCATTCTGCCCAACCAGCAGTTTAAAACTCATAACCGCCCCTCGTTTCAGTGCGCTTTTCCAGTAACCGCCGAACCGCCTGCCAGATCTCCTCCGCCTGCTGTTCCGCCTCCGTCGAAGCGTCGATCACTTTTACTCTATGCCGCTCCCTCCGGGCAATCTCCAGGTAGCCTGAGCGGACCCGGCTGTGATAGTAATAATCCTGGCTTTCCATCCGGTCGGGTGCACTGCCGCGCCTTGCAGCCGCCTCTTCTACCGTCAAATCCAGCAAAAATGTAAGATCCGGCAGTGCTCCACCGGCTGCCCTGCAGTTGAGCAGGCGAATCCACCACAGATCACTGCCGCCCCCGTAGCCCTGGTAAGCAAGGGTGGAGTCGGTGAAGCGGTCACATAAGACAATTTTTCCGTTAATCAGGGCGGGGATTATCACCTGCTCGGCCAGTTCAGCCCGGGCAGCCATATAAAGAAGCAGTTCGGTATGCAGGGTGAGGTTGTAGTTATTTTGTAAAAGCACCTGCCTGATATTTTCACCTACGGGGGTGCCTCCCGGCTCCCGTACGGCAATTAGAGGGAAACCTTGCTGTTCCAGTTTATTCTTCAGCAGCTCGGCCTGCGTTGATTTTCCGCAGCCGTCAATGCCTTCCAGCGAAATGAGCAAACCTCGCGTTATAAACACCCCTTTAACTCCGTCAAAAACCCACGTCCCTGCCGCCCGGCCGCACGGCGGTATAACAGGCATCCCCGGCCGGCTGCGTGCCGGGTTGTAAAATCCTTCACAGATGAAGAGTTGTTGTGATAATTTACCGGATCACGCTCATTACTGGCTGAGAGGGCACTAGAAGCTGTAGTTGGGCGCTTCCTTGGTAATTTGAACGCCGTGCGGGTGGCTTTCTTTAAGCCCGGCGCCGGAAATCCGGATAAACCTTGTTTTTTGCTGCAGCTCGTCAATAGTGGTAACCCCGCAGTAACCCATCCCGGCGCGCAGTCCTCCGGCCATCTGGTAAACCATATCACCGATCGTGCCCCGGAAAGGAACCCGGCCTTCGATACCCTCAGGAACCAACTTTTGTTCGTATTCCTGGAAATAGCGGTCTCGTGCACCTTCCTTCATCGCTCCCAGGGAACCCATGCCCCGGTAAACCTTGTAACTGCGCCCCTGGTATATCTCAAACTCGCCGGGGCTTTCCTCCGTTCCGGCCAAAAGGCTGCCCATCATCACCGCGGAAGCTCCGGCGGCAAGAGCTTTTGTGATATCACCGGAAAACTTTATCCCCCCGTCGGCAATTACAGGCACACCGTGTTCACCGGCGGCACGGGAAGATTCATAGATAGCGGTTATCTGGGGAACCCCGATACCGGCAATTACCCGGGTAGTGCAGATGGAACCGGGTCCTACCCCGACTTTGATCGCGTCGGCTCCGGCCTTAATCAGGTCGCGGGCCCCCTCGGCAGTGGCTATATTCCCGCCCATAATTTCAAGATCGGGGAAAAGATCTTTTACTTCTTTGACCGTATCGATTACCTGCTGGGCATGGCCGTGGGCGGAATCGACTACAATCAAGTCTACCCCGGCTTCCAGCAGCACTTCCGTCCGGGTAACGGCATCCCGCCCCACACCGACCGCGGCGGCGGCCAGCAGGCGCCCGTTTGCATCTTTTGAAGCGCGGGGGTATTGTATGGTTTTTTCAATATCCTTGATGGTAATCAGGCCTTTTAAATTAAACTCTTCGTCGACAATCGGCAGTTTTTCAATCTTGTGCCGGCGCAGGATCTCCTGCGCTTCTTTGAGCGTAGTCCCCTCGGGAGCCGTTACCAGCCTCTCGTGCGTCATTACTTCATTAATAGGGCGGGTATAATCTTCTTCAAAACGCAAATCACGATTGGTCAGAATACCGACCAGCTTGTCGCCCATCGTTATGGGAACCCCGGAGATGCGGTAACGTTCCATCAAGGCGGCGGCATCATTGAGGTGGTGATCGGGAGAAAGGCAGAAAGGATTGGTAATCACGCCGTGTTCGGACCGTTTGACTTTATCCACTTCGCCGGCCTGCTCTTCAGCAGTCATATTGCGGTGGATAACACCAATACCGCCTTCCCTGGCAATGGCTATAGCCATGCGGGCCTCGGTAACGGTATCCATGCCGGCGGAAAGCAAAGGAAGATTGAGCTTAATATTTCGGCTTAGCCAAGAGGTTAAATCGATATCGCGCGGTAAAACCCTGGATCGGGCCGGAACCAACAACACATCATCAAAAGTCAGCCCTTCCCAACCAAATTTATCAGCCCGCAAATTAACTCTCCTCCCGCACTACTACTGGTTATTGATTTAGATGATCATAACAAACCCCTCCTGCACTGTCAACAATAGTAAGCAGGCTAAAAATTGCAGGATTACCTTAAGTGCGGGACGAAATAAACTGTTAGCGGCAAAAAGAAGGAGGATGACTATGCCATATTTGGAGCTTGATGGCAATAAAATTTATTACGCGGGTGATGCCGGCAAGGAAGGGGTTCCGGTATTGTTCTGCCACGGTTCCGGCGGGGGTCATCACCATTGGCTTTTTCAGCTAAAAAGACTGCCGGAGACAATAAGCCCTATCGCAGTCGATTTGCCCGGTCACGGGCGCTCGGAAGGCGCCCCGACCGATAAAGTTTCACTCTACCGCGATTGGCTGCACCGCTTTAAAGAGGCGCTGGGGCTGGGACCGATTGTGCTGGCCGGGCATTCATTGGGTGGAGCGATAGCCCTCGATTATGCGCTTTGCTATGCAGACCATCTCTCCGGGTTGATCCTGGTCGGAACCGGTGGACGCCTGAGAGTGCTGCCTTCTTTTCTGGAAACTCTTAAAACAGGAAATGTCCCCGTTGAGCTGACTGAATACCTCTATGGGCCCGAAGTTCCCGATGACCTTTACGAGCGGGGCAGGCAGGAGGTAAAATCTACGGAAGCCGCTGTTTATTTGGCCGATCTGAGTGCCTGTGACAAATTTGATGTCATGGAAGAACTGCACCGCATTAATCATCCCGCCTTGATTCTTTGCGGCAGTAATGATCAGCTGACACCGGTTAAGTACAGCCGTTACCTGGAAGAAAACCTTCCCCGGGGCCGGTTTGAGCTGATCGAAGGGGCGGGCCACATGGTTATGATTGAAAAGCCCCACGCGGTAAACGAAGCCGTTGCCCGGTTTGTCGAACAAAACATAGCCGCCCGCTGAAGCACACGGTCCGCATTAGCGCAGTCTGCTTGTAACCGGCGAAGTGTTTCTTCACTGTAAAGGCCTCGGCCCTCATACCGTAACCCGTAGGGCTGGCCGGGAAGTATGATTAACCACTTTTTGTGGTTTAGTTAAACTATAGTAAACGATAGGGAGGTTCATTGGTGAATAAAAAACGCAGTTTCTTTAATCTCGATGTAACCCTGGAAGAGGCGGTTAAGCAATTCCGCAGTCTTGATCCGCTGCAAATCGCCAGGAACGCCCAGGTTGATTACGATGAGCGGGAACATTTACTTACACTGCCATTTATCGACGGCACCTACCGGGTGGAACATCCTTCCGGAAAGGTAACCACCACAGACGGCGGTAACGCCTCTACCTACCTGGCCATAATCATCCTACATTACCTGGCCACCGCCGACGGTACTCCTCTGACCGGCCGCTGGATCGCCTACCGCCACCTGCCCGGAGGAGATATCTATGTTGAGCCCTTTAAAAAAAGAGCAATCACGCCGTTTCTTAAAACCTTTGGTGAAAAGCCGGAAAAATTCCGCGAAGCGGCGGCGGCCCTCGGCGGCTACCAGCTTTCCATGAGCGGCATCGCCATGGTTGTGCCGGTCCTGCCCCGGGTGCCGATCTGCTTTGCGCTGTGGCCTGGAGACGATGAACTCCCTGCTTCGGCCAATATCCTGTTTGATGAAGCGGCACCATCCTACCTGCCGACAGAAGACTACGCCCACCTGCCGGCCATAGTAAACGGTGCCATGAAGGGAAAAATCAAATAACCTACATTTCCCGGCGCCCTTCCAGGGCCCGGCTTAAAGTAATCTCGTCGGCATACTCTATATCGCCGCCGGCCGGCAGGCCAAAAGCAATGCGGGTGACTTTAACCGAAAGCGGCCTCAAAAGCCTGGCCAGATAACCCGCAGTGGCGTCCCCTTCTACATTGGGATTGGTGGCGATAATAACTTCACCGAAATTGTTTTCATCGATTCTCTGCACCAGCCAATCGAGTTTTAGCTCTTCCGGCCCAATCCCGTCCAGCGGCGACAGCGCTCCATGGAGAACGTGATACAACCCCTGGAAACGGCCGGTCCGCTCCAGGACCAAAACATCGCGCGGCTCCTGGACTACGCAGAGCAGGCCTTTGTCACGCTTCGGATCACTGCAGTATGTGCAAAGCTCACCTTCGGCCAGGCTGCCGCAGGTTGGGCAAAAAGTCAGCTTGTCTTTTGCCTCAACCATTGCCCTGGCAATGGCGACAACTTCTTCACGGGAACAGCCCAGCAAGTAAAAAGCCAGCCTCTGCGCAGTTTTTGGGCCCACTCCCGGAAAGCGGCACAAAACTTCGACCAGCTTCTTTAAAGCACCAGGATAAACCATTGGCTGAGGTGCCGCCTCCTTTGATAATTAAAACATGCCGGGCGGCAGGTTCAAGCCGCCGGTTACTTTTTGCATTTCCGAAGCAATCATTTCATCAACCCGCTGAAAAGCTTCATTAACCGCGGCAATGATCAAATCTTCAAGCATTTCCCGGTTGTCTTCAGTCATCACCTCAGGGTCGATCTGCACAGAAACCAGGTTTTTCTGGCCGTTTGCCACCACGCGTACCGCCCCGCCACCGCTGGAGCTCTCAACAGTTCTTTCAGCCAGCTCCTCCTGTATGCGGTTCATTTCGGCCTGGGCTTTCTGCAGTTGTTTCATCATTTTATTCATTCCCCCGTTGGGCATCAAAACCCCTCCTCTCAATCGGTATCAATCAGCTTGCCGTCAAACAATTTCAAAGCGTCTTCCACACCCGGCGGGTCTTTTTTCTCTGTTTCTCCGGCCGGCTCGACACTGCCGGTGTCAGCCTCTTCCGGTTTGTATTTTTCATCATCTCGTTCTTCGCTTTCTACAGTTTCCGCCTTTATCTTAATCGGTACACCACAAAATGCCGAAAGCTGCTCTTCAACCAGCCCGCGGTGGCTGTCCTCCAAAACCCTGATCTGGTGAATTGCATACTCCCTGGTATATTCCAGGCAGACCAGGTCGCCCCGGCAGTCAGCGAGGATCGCCGGTTCCAGCCAGGCGGCGGTGCTCTTTTGCTTTTTCTTAAGCTCCTGGAGCAGGTGCGGCCAGGCCTGTTTTAGCATGGCCAGGCGATCATTTTCTGCGCCGGGGTCAGCTCCCGTTTCAGCAATTTCGCCCGGTTTTTCAGCTTTCGCCTCCTCTTCCGCTCCCTCCTCCGGGACTTTTACTGTGCCGGCGGCCTGCGGCGCCGGACGGTGGGCTTCTTTCGCTTCAGCCGGCTCATCCCCGTCAATTTGAGCGGGCTGATCCGCCGACAAAAACGGGGCCGGACGGATCCTGCCGTGCAGCAGCCGGAGCAGGCGAATAAAAGCTACTTCCAGAATAAACTGGGGAAAGTGGGCGTGCTTAAGCTCACCGCCCACTTCGTGCAGCAGCTCAACAGCATCGAGCAGGGGCTGCCGCTCAATCCTGCCCCGGTAACTGTCAATAAGATCTTCGAAACCGTGCAGGCTGCCCGAAGCCGGACCGGCTTGATTTTCACTGTCGAGTAATAAGCGGCTAAAAATAAAGGTAAAGTCACGGAGGAGCAGGTTCAAATCGCGCCCGCCGTAGATAATCTGCTCGAGGACCAAAAATCCTGAATCCAGGTCATTTTCTACTGCGGCTTTCACCAGGGCATCGATAGTTTCGAGCCGTGTGGCCCCGGTAACACTGCGGACGTGCTCGGCGGTAATGCGTGCTTCGCCGTAGGCATAGCACTGCTCGAGAATGCCCAAAGCGTCACGCAGTGAGCCGTCGGCAAGCCGGGCAACCTGCCCAATTGCCTCATCATCGGCCTGCCAGCCTTCCGCATCTAAAACCTGTTCCAACCTCTGCCTGATTTGTTCAACGCTTAGCAGTTGAAAATCAAAGCGCTGACAGCGCGACACAATAGTCGAAGGCAGCTTAGAGGGTTCGGTAGTGGCCAGAATGAAAACTACATTTTGCGGCGGCTCTTCGAGGGTTTTTAAAAACGCGTTGCACGCTTCCGGGGTTAACATGTGCGCTTCGTCTATAATATAGACTTTGTAACGGCTTTCACTGCCGGCAAAACGGGTCCTTTCCCGCAGTTCCCTAATTTCGTCGATGCCCCGGTTTGAAGCGGCATCCATTTCTACAACGTCCATGGAAACCCCGGCGGCTATATTATTACAGGGGCGGCAGCGGCCGCACGGTTCTGGTGCGGGGTACTGCTCGCAGTTCATGGTCCTGGCCAGGATCTTGGCGGCAGTAGTCTTGCCGGTTCCGCGGGGGCCGCAAAAAAGGTAGGCATGAGCAAGCCGGCCGCGGCTGAGAGCATTGCTCAGGGTCCGGGTAATATGTTCTTGCCCGGTCATGTCGTCAAAAGTCAAGGGTCGGCGACGGCGGTAAAGAGTCAGATAGGCCAATAGATACAAACACCCCTGTTCTTTCCGGCTTCCACCGTTACCAGGGCTGCCGGTGCTTTTGCAGAATAAAAACGCCGGCTGTTATTTAACCAGCCGGGAAGCGAAATACCGCGCTCCGGGCAGCATCCGCCTTTCAGGCAGTAAAACCGGACATAGTAAATGTAATGGCCGTGCACCCGCCTTCGACCGGCACCTCCAGGCGCTTTCCGGGCAGTTGGCTCCGGCCCGGCGCCCCCGTGGCACCCGCAAAAACTCACTTACCGCTGCTTCCTTCCGGACCTGACGGGGTTCATGAGCTTGCGCCGCACAGGACCGGGCCCTCGACACCACTTACCCGGTGCAGGGCCCCAAAGCTGCTCGGCCTAGGGCGGGGATTAAACCCCGCTACAGCGGATTGCGGGTTCAGGGCACCGCTACCTCCCCGTCTAGCACGGCCAAATCAAAAAAATGGCGGAGAGAGTGGGATTCGAACCCACGAGACGAGGTTTTGCCCCGTCTACTCGCTTTCCAGGCGAGCGCCTTCGACCAACTCAGCCATCTCTCCACGCATAGACCCCACTTCTCATTTCGGCCTAATTATACAATGAAAACAACGCCGTTTCAACCACCGCATAATTACCTGATAAATCTTAAACCTGGAGACCTCTGCTCCTTTCGGGGAACCCGCCTTGGTCACCGTACCTACACGAATTAAGGGTTCCAGGTAACCCCCGGAACCCTTAATTCAACAGTTATTGTCGTGGCGGAGAGAGTGGGATTCGAACCCACGGTGCCTTGCGGCACACACGATTTCGAGTCGTGCGCCTTCAACCGGACTCGGCCATCTCTCCAGGTTCGTTATTTATATTACAACATAAAATCCACATTTGTAAAGTTTACCGCCGGCTCCATTTTGCTATTCGGGATTCTGCCAATAAAAATCGGTTAAATTTTTGCCTGCAATGTTTCAGCACTTTTTCAAAACCGGGCAAGGTTTTTATGAGTTGCCACAGACCTCCCGGTAAAATATTATTCCCTTTTCTGCTGGAAGAACTGCCGGAGCAGGGCGGCACACCGGTCCTGCAAAACCCCGCTCGTTACCTCCAGGCGGTGATTTAACCTGCTGTCCTGGGCCAGGTTATAAAGTGTGCCGGCGGCACCACCCTTGGGATCGGCTGCACCGAAAACCAGCCGCTCAACACGGGCCTGCACAAGCGCCCCCGCACACATCGCGCAGGGCTCGAGGGTGACGTAGAGGGTACAGCCGTTCAAACGCCACCCGCCAAGAAGGGCGCAGGCCCGGCGCAGCACCAGCATTTCGGCATGGGCGGTGGCGTCTTTTAGCTCTTCTCTCCGGTTGCGGTCTGCAGCCAGCACAGTGCCGTCTTTTACCAGCACCGCCCCGATCGGCACTTCACCGAACCGGCCGGCCTCTTCGGC
>PUNU01000226.1 GCA_003551865.1 Syntrophomonadaceae bacterium | reverse complement strand
GGGCAGGCGAAGGTGTTTTTGCCGGTTTCTTAACGGGGCTTGCTTTTACGGCCATTAATAAAGAACATAATGCAGCGGCAAGCATCAAGCAGGCAAGCCCGTAGTACACGGCGTGAAACCCGAACCTTACTGCGGCAACCCCGGCCCCCGGGGGGCCGGAAATTGCCGCCAGACCGACAGCAGCCCCAAAAAAAGCGAGACGCGGAGAATAAAATCCGGGGCTTTTCTCTTCCACAGTTAAAGAAGCCAGGGTTGCGGGTATCAATATTCCGCCCATTAAGCCGTGCAGAGACCTGACGGCGGCAAGCTGGTAGGCACTGCCGGCAAGGGTATAGAGAATTAAAGCAGCAGCGGCGCCGATCAGGCCGAAAAGCAGGGGTTGCTTCCAGCTTTTTTTATCTATCATCGCTCCGCCGACAAAATTACCGGCGACATTAAAAAGAGAATATGCACCGACAATTACCCCAAGGGTAAAAGGCCCCGCCCCCAGGGTCAGGGCATAAGGAGCGAGAATGGGCATCTGGGCATGGGTATCAAAAAAGGCGCAGAAAACCACCAGGTAAGCGGGCAGCAGGTATAACAGCTTATTTTGCAAGCTGCCTGTGCGAGCAGGATTATTTTCCGTTTTTGAATTTATTTTTGTCAAAAGCCGCAACTCCTGAATAAAGTTCCCGGGCCACACGTCATTGCCGGCAAATGTGCCCGTTTTTCTGCTTTAGTGCATTTACTGCCTGTTTCCTAAAAGAAAAGCACGCTGTCTTATTTTACAATATAACGCTCAAAGGTGAAACAACCAGCATTGATGATACGGTGTTTGCAAAAAATTTTGCTGTACTTGTTGACAGGAGGGCTTGGAAATGCTATATTTGCATTGTTAGACATGCCTAACACTGCAGGGTTTTTTATTTGCCCCTGGAGTTAGCACAACCTAACATTTATTAAAAGGAAGTGTTGGTTTTGGTCCATTCTATAAAGGTTACTTCTTCACTGCAGGACTGCCTGGAGGTAATTTTGAACCTGATCCAGGAAAAAAGGGCGGCCAGGGTTACCGATATTGCCGATCGCCTTGATATTGCCAAGCCCAGTGTGATTCAGACCCTGGCCCTCTTAAAAGAAAAAGGCTTGATTACCCAGGATCGCTACGGTCCGGTGGAGCTGACAGAGAAGGGAAGGCGCTATGCTTTAAAGATAAGACATCGGCACAACGTAATATACGGTTTTTTAACCCAGGTTCTGGGTGTATCTCCCCGGGCGGCCGAAGAAGATGCCTGTTTGATGGAACATGATTTGAGCAGTGAGACTTTTGAACGCCTGATCCAGTTTTTGAAGGAACAAAATATCGATGCAGGCTTAAAAACGGAAATAAACTGGCATGATGGGATGCAGTAACAGTTTTAAAGGTGGTATGTAAACAATGCAAATATCTCTGGTCGAAATGAAACCGGGTCAGTCGGGGGTAATTACCGACATCCAGGGAGGAGCGGGAATTACAGCCAGGCTTAATCAGATCGGATTACGCAAAGGCAAAAGGATTAAAAAGATCAGTTCCGTATTCAGCCGTGGTCCTGTTACAGTTAGTATTGATAATTACCAGTTGGCGGTCGGCTACGGCAAAGCAATCCGGATTTTCGTGGAGGTTGATGATGAGGAAAATAGTTCTGGCCGGTAATCCCAATGTCGGTAAAAGTGTAGTATTCTCACAGCTTACCGGTTCAAAAGTAATGATTTCCAACTACGCCGGGACAACGGTGGAGTTTACCCGCGGGCAGCTTGATACGGAGCAGGAGAGCTTTGAAGTTCTTGACGCCCCGGGCACTTACAGCCTTACACCTTCTTCGAGAGTTGAAGAGGCTGCATCTTCACTTGTCGATCAAGCCGATATTGTCATTAATATTGTTGATGCGACCAACCTGGAGCGAAACTTGTTTTTAACGACAGAGCTGCTTGAACGCGACGTACCGGTGATTGTTGCCCTTAATATGATCGATGAAGCCGGTCACAAAGGGGTTAAAATCGATATTGGCACGCTGGAATCACTGCTTGGGGTACCGGTAATCCCGACTGTGGCGGTGAGCGGTGAAGGATTAAAAGAGCTGGTCGACGCACTGCCCCGGGCTGAAAATACAAAACCGGCCCCGCTCGAAACTTCCGACCGCTGGGCTTATATAGGCAGCCTAATAGGCCAAGTGCAGGAAGTAGTTCACCGCCATCACAGCTGGCTGGAAATACTGCAGGATGCCAGCCTGCGGCCTTTGACCGGCATCCCAATCGCGGCGGTAGTCTTATTTATCGCCTTTCAGTTTGTGATCGGCCTGGGAGAAATTATCCATGAGTTTTTCGAAGACTATATTTTTGAAGGCATATATGAATCCCTGATGATCTACTTAAGCGGGCTTATGGGCGGCAGTGGTTTTTTGCATGATATTTTAATCGGCCAGTTGGTCGACGGCCAGATTGATTTTGAAGAATCGCTCGGGGTGCTCACCACGGGAGTCTTTGTCGAGCTGGGGGTTGTCCTGCCATTTCTGGCTGTGTTCTACCTGGTGCTTGGTTTTCTTGAGGATTCCGGCTACCTGCCCCGCCTGGCCGTAATGGTCGATCGGAGCATGCACCGCCTGGGCCTGCATGGTTACTCAATTATTCCCATGGTCCTGGGCTTTGGCTGCAACGTTCCCGCCGCGCTGGCCGCCCGCAACCTGGAAAGCCGGAGAGAAAGGTTTATTGCCTGCACCCTGATGGCGGTGGCGGTGCCCTGCATGGCCCAGCTGGCTTTGATTGTCGGCCTGGTCGGAAGGTTTGGTTTAGCTTACCTGGCGGTGGTGTTTGCCAGCCTGTTTTTGATCTGGGTTGTCCTCGGGCTGATCATCGACCGGGTAATGCCCGGTTATACCCCATCCATGGTGGTGGAGATTCCCCCCTACCGGGTGCCGAGTTTTAAAGCCCAGGCCAAAAAACTGGGTATGCGCATTAAGAATTTCCTGATCCATGCCACGCCGTATATTTTGGGCGGTATCCTGGTGGTGAACATTCTTTACACCACCGGAATTATCGGTTACCTTGGCGTGCTTTTTACTCCGATTGTCCGGGGTTTGCTTGGTTTGCCCGGTGAAGCGGTTTCAACTTTGCTGATCGGTTTTCTGCGCAAAGATATTGCCGTGGCCATGATGGTGCCGCTGGGGCTGAACGCCCGCCAGTTTGTAATCGGCGCGGTGGTCCTGGCCGCTTATTTCCCCTGTGCCGCCACTTTCACCGTGCTGGTTAAAGAAATGGGCGTAGGCGACATGATCAAATCGGCGGCAATCATGATTGTTACCGCCTTTACCGCCGGTTTTGTCCTGAACCGGCTGCTGGACACTGTCATCCCCGCAGGTTACCTGGCTGCCGCCCTGGTAGCCCTGGCTTTTCTTCTGCCTTTAATATTTGGCAGCACTTCCGACCGGCGCGAGCTTTCAGATTTTGATAAAGCAGCCTAAAACATGAAACAATGGGGACGGTTCTTTTTGTTTCAAGCAGGAAGCATGAAACATTGGGGACGGTTCT
>PUNU01000160.1 GCA_003551865.1 Syntrophomonadaceae bacterium | reverse complement strand
TTGCTATGGTGGTTTATACATTCAGGGATTTATACCAATTTGAGTGGCCAAAGACGTCACTCAGGAAGTATAAAGAAGTCCCACCCGAGAGTCGATCAAGGGTGTGGAGGGTTGAGAAGGAAGAAGACGAGAAAGGGATGGTTAAGTTTTATAACTACGTCCCATTCTTGGTCAGGTGCCTACATTGCGGACACAGAAATGTACCTGGCCAACCTGCACAAAGAAGTCCTTTTTATGGTGCAAGAGAAGTTATATTGAACCACTATAGAGGACCGTGTAGGGGCTGCGGGGAAGTCTGGTCTGCAGTAGATCTTCCTAACAGACCTCTCGTCAAGAAGTTTTTAAAGAGAGGGGCTGTTTTGCCGGAAGATTGTAGGATCAATGCCCGGGAGAAAACCTGGGCAGAGGCACTATAACTTATGCTCCGTCAGTAAGGTAAAGCTATGGAAACGCCACTCCGCACCAAACGCAGTGGACCATAGCTACGAGAAAAGGAGCTTGATGGGGGGAACCAAGAGCTCTTCATCTTCTCCTTTTCTCACCTTTTTTGGATAGGTTTGCGGAGACCTGTAAGTTGTGATATAATAACAGATACATGGGGGTGAATTGGGATTCGACGATGGGCTAAAAAAGCTTAATTAGCGTGACGGGGTTTGTCGGACGGCCTCGATAACAATCCGACAGAGTCAACATATGGCAACATGCCTATGAAAGCTGCTGCATGACAGTGGCTCCTGAAAACAGTGAGATAGTCCTAGTAACTATTAGTAAGGAACAATACAAGGACTGACCTCAGAAAGATGATGACAGCTTGGAAAGACAGGTTGGTGTATAAATGTTTGGGTTTGTTATTTTGTTCCAATCATTGAATGCCATAAAAGGCTAAAAACAAAGTAACTACTCACGTAGACGATTAAGTGGTAGGTTCATTGGACCTGGCTTCGAAGCCAGCACCTCCACCATAACTATTGGTTAATAGGGATAGAGTGGCTGAAGAGAAGGCACTAAAGGTTCGACCCGAATGAGCTTACCTCTGTTATTGGTAAACGCTGTTCAATGGGTTGGCTTGAACCAAGGTGGGGAGGGGCCTATCCCCTGCATCTATTTCACGATGTCTCTAGCCCTATTATGATTGAGCTATATTGTGGCTAAGTGTATGCCTACCAGATGTCTATAATGACCGCTCTGGGTTGATCGCGCGGTAATCCACACTAAGGAAGAACGAATGTTATCCTGGAGGCTATAGACTGCCAGGAGTGAACAGGGTATAACAAGCCCCAACTTATTCCGTAGCTCAATTTCTTTTTATCCTAACAAAAGAGGAAAGAGATGGATGATTATACGAAGGAAGAAGCAGTCGCAGGTTGCATCGCTTTGATTCTCGTAATAGCGATGCTAGGCTTTAGCCTTGGCGGAGTCTTTTTATTCGTCACCGAAGGGCTGGGCTTGTCTATAGAGAGCTGGGGTTGGGTGCTGATAGCAGTATTAATGTTAATGACTTCAAATGCACTGAAGAAGTGTGTGCAATGGTTACTGAAAAATAAATAGTTTGTGTGTGGTTATGATGGTCTACTAAGCTTAGATAACAAACCAGACGAACACTCTAAAACACGTAGAGAACTGGTTCAGCGACAGAGCTAAATAGACCATCGTCTTTTATCTTAACATAGGAGCAAAAAAAGATGGCTAAACAGTTTGCAAAGTCCGTTAGAGAGTGTGGTAGCTGCGGATCTACACTTACACATGTTCGTTACAAAGGTACGAAGGAAAGCTGTAAGAAGTGCAGGGATGTCAGACGTAAGAAGGGACCTAAAAAAGGATAACTTTAAACGGAGGTTAGTATGATTAGAATTTTAGACGAAGGGAACGGGATTTACACACTCCAGGTCCGGGTGGAGGAAGAGACCTGGTCCAACGTCGAGACATTTTCGGAGGAGAAGTGTCGAGAGTTGGAAAGAAACTATCAGCAAGCATCCACATCCAGGAGGAGGCCATAGTGAGAACATATACTATAAGAACCCCACTAGATTACCGAGACAGTCAGGTCATTTACGACCCGGACTCAGTCCCTAAAATATGTGGGGTCTGTGGAGAACAAGGCCACTCATCAAAAGAACATGATGAGTGGATAGAAGAGGAATTTGAGTAAACTCTAAAAACCTCTCCCAACTATTTTTATAATAGCTGGGAGAGGATATTTTTTCTTTTTGCTATCAGTCAGTGGAATATTTTGCATCAATCAAAACTTTAATGTATAATAACTAGAGTTGTGGGAATAATTCATAAAAAAGACCTGAAAAGGAGAATAAATCGATGAATGATAGTAACGCACCTATTGATCTAAATGGTGAAGGAAACCGTAGTCTAATGTCTGAATGTAGAAAGCTGAATATAGAGCCTCCCCCAATAAGAGCAACACAAGAGCAGTTTAACTTCTGGCTTTCTAACAGGGTAATATCTATCCTCAGTAAAATGAATAATCTAAATACCGAAGGTTGTGCTTATGGTAAAGTTATTCATGGCAGGAGATCGAACATCAAGGAATTTTTGTCCTCAACTAGGGGTACAATTCTATCGATTTTGGGAGGTTCGTCTGCATTAGCTGTTACAAGTTATTATGTAATGTTGTTGATAAATTTTTTTAGAAATATTAATTAAGGGAAATGAAAATGGTTGATATAAAAATTACTTACCAAAATAAGAATAAGCTAGCAAAAGTTCTGGCGAAACAAGCAAAACAAAACAATACCAGAGAGATAGCTATAATGTTTCAGAAGAGAGCTGAGAGTTGGTACAAATCTACTACCGAAGGAGGACAGGTACCAGATGATTTAGCTTCTATACTTCCATGGATAGTTGCTGGTGTAGCTGTAGCGACACCGTTATCTTCTATATTTGGGGGAGGCAGCTCGGTAGGTAATTTGGGGAGGGGGATACTAGGTGGAGGGTTGTTAGGTTTGGTTATGCATATGGTTGGTGGGGACACTGATATGGCTAGAGGTGCCAGAGGATTTTTTGAAAACATTTTCTCTGGACTTGGCGAGATGGTTGGAGGTATTTTTAATCCTGTTGTTAGTAATATGAGAGCGGAGATCGATGAAGCAGTAGAAAAAGGTATAGGTAGGTTTGGGGAAGAAGCAGATAGACAAAGAAAGGGTTTAAGAGAAGATGCCAGTGAGGTGCTGGGTGACGCAGAGGAAAGGATTTCTGCATTACAAAAAGATTTTTTTAGTGACGCGAAACGTTTCACTAATTTTGTAGACGCTATGATGGCAGGACGTATAGAAGAGGCTAATGAGATGATTAGGAATCATATAACAAATGTTGAAGACATAGCTAAAGACTTACCTGGTCAGGCGGTTGATGAGGTGGTTGATAAGATAAAGGCACCATTTAGGGCTATTGGTAGTTGGGTTGGTAGTGCTGGTAGTGCTTTGTCTTCACCAATAAATTTACCTGGACCGTTCTATCTTGGTCTACCATCAAGAGAGTCTATCTCAAGATCAGTTAGTGGGATTGGTAGTGCTGGACGTAGGGCTGGTGATTGGGTT
>PUNU01000233.1 GCA_003551865.1 Syntrophomonadaceae bacterium | reverse complement strand
ACCATGGAGGGTTTTGGTTCAACCGGAAAAAGATGGTCTCGCGGTGCAGGACCCCTGGTTAACTGGATATAAATATATCCTTCAATACATCCGCTCTGTTTGAGCAGGTCCGTAATAACAGCCTCTATCTCCACTGGCGAATAGGGAAGAGGGAGCCTGATCTCCCGGGCACTTCTTTTTATTCTTTCCAGGTGGGCTGAAAGGTAAAACGGAGTTTTATTATAGACCCTGATGATTTCATAAACCCCGTCACCCAGAAGGTAACCCCTATCTTCAAGAGAGATACTTGCTTCGGACAGATTGCATACAGAACCGTTTATCCAGGCCAGGTTGCGCATCGTTACTTCACCCTGATTGCATTTTCTACATTATCTAAAGTAGCATAATTCGCCGGTAGTGTCCACTGAACGGCACCGTTGGAAAATTGCAAGCAGCAAAATTGTCATCAAGTGAAAAAAGATTGTGGTTTTCCATAAGAGAAATGAGGAATTTAGTGCGTTTTCAAGTTCTTTCAAAAGTTAAAAATCGGCAATCTGGAAATCAATTATGATTTACTCTTTATCCAATACAAATAAAAAGTCACATGGCTCCAGGGGAAAAATGATTATTGCCTATGAAGCCGCAAATATTTTTTAAGGCAGTGATTCAAGATAAGCCAGGAGCTTATCTTTGACCTGGTTCTCTGAATAGCACCGTGAATCAACCATATCAGCTTCCAGGATCAATCCGCGGATGCCGGTGTTTTGGGTAATTTGACGAGCCAGTTCGTACTGTCCCAGGCAGTATGATTTGCAGCTCCGGTTGGAGTGCATGACAAATCCGTCAATGGAATGATCTTCTATCAAAACGTTTATTGCTTCTACCCTCCTGGGCAAGCGCAGGTTGGGCAATACAGACTGGTAAGATTTAGCCAGGCTTTCCAGTGGACGGTCCAGGTTAAGCTCGCCCGACCAAACATTCGTATAGGTATCGGAAGCAAAGCAAATTCCCAAATCGGCACAAAAATCAAAAAAATCCCGCATAGCATACCACAGTGGTATATGGTCCCACAGCAAACGGTAGCGCTCATTCTCTACCGCTCCAATCCCCTTTTTGACTCTCTCTTCAACTTCTTCCAGCATGGTCTGATAGTACTGCAAAGCTGTTTCAGAGCCGCGCAAAGTAACAATAATTGCCATATGCAAAAACATATCCGGAGAATTAAGGGGTGAAGGACGGCTGCTTCTAAGATCCTGGATCCTGCGCCATAGACGCACAGTTTGGCCGGAAGTTTGTAGAACCTGGTAGAGCTTATCTTCATCAACAGGTTTTTTTAGAATACAGCTGAGGTCGTCTATAATATTCTCCAGCTGATGCTGAACATAGGTTTTTTCCGCCACAGAGGGCAATCCGGAACAGTAGGGCGTGTCCAAAAACAGCAGCGGTACTCCAAATCTCTTGCTCAGCACTTCAAACCATTTGAACATCGTGCCACAGCCGTTGTTGCATGCCAGCAGAAAATCCGGCGCCGGCAGAGGGCCTAAAGGTCCCTGCCGCGCTTTTGTGGAACCGATAGTACAGCGGGCATACGAACAAATACATTCGTCAAACCCAAGGCCGCTTGCCGTGGCGCATAGTTCACTCCCCTGATGGCGAGCGGCAATCATCGCCCCATAATTCTCAGGAAAAACGGGAAGCACATCATAGGCAAGCAGCAATTCCACCGGTGCGCCTGAAGTGACCCAAGCTTTAGGCTTATCCGAGTTAAATATTTCCATGTAATAGCCCATCATGATCTTTTTCATTTCTTCTTCACAGGCCAGTTTTTTCCTTACCCCCATCAGTCCACTCCTTTTCCCGTAACCATTTCTTGAAAAGCCTGCAGCCTGGTCATATCCTGTCCCTTCAAGTAGTAGGGGTATTCCAAAGAAAGCTTAAGGTTCGGAACGCCCTCCTGTTCCAAGCGCGCTTTTAAGGCTGGATAATCAAAAGCATGGAACTCACAGAACTGCTGCATTATAAAAAGCACCGCCTCTGCGCCATTATTTTTTACTCCCTGTATTAATTCTTCTTCCCTTCTGCCACGGAGATCAAGTTTTGTGGGGCAGGGCATTTTATGCAGGTAATGTTTTACAAGAGCAGACATTGGGTCCGATCCGGCAACAGCAATTGCTTCTACGCCCCCGTAGCGTGATGCCGTGCAAAGGCTGTCCCAAACCACGGCAATGTCGTGGGCATCTAGAATAGATAACAGCGAAGCTTCCGGAAGAGGCCCACCGTAAAGAGCCACTTTGAATCGATCATCGGAGCAATTGTTGCCGGAAATATCCCTGGACAGCTCCAAAAATTCTTCCTTATTCATCAATTGAGCCGCCAGGTAGACAATATATGTTTCATAATTGCTAAGCCCTCTTTGCCATAGATTAACCAATCTCCTGCGACAGCGGTTATACAGATCGATGCTATCAACCAGGTTTTCGGAACTTATCTTTACGGAAAATAGTTCTTCCAGCCCGGCCTTCAGAGTATGAAAACCTGACTCGGCAAAATCTAAAGCGGCTGAAGAATCGGTGGCCGTGGGGACAAGCAGAGGAAATACTTTTATACCGGTTCCAGCTGATTCCACAATATCGGCCAGGTTGCGCATAGTATCACATGTATGCGGCATTACTATCGCTTTTAAGTAGCCTGCATTGCCCGTCAAAATATCCTCCAAAAGGCTGCGGGCGTAAGAACAACAAAAGTTTTGCATATACCGGTCCGCGCCCCGGCCCGGCCGGCGCCCCTGAAACAAGCGGACCGCTGTCGCCCCGGAGGCATGAATTAATTCTTCAGGAACATAAGAACAGAAATAACCCACCACAGGTTTGCCGGAAGAATCGCACTGACGAAGACGGCTGTGCGGATCGGAAACCGCCGCTTCCATTCTTTGTAAAGCCCATGCTTTGTCCAACTCGATGCCCCCCCTCATTCAATGAGTAATGTTTAAATTACTCCGCCAGCATCTGGATCAATTCTTTTTTCTTCACTTTGCCAATTGGACTTCGCGGAAGACTGTCCATAAAAACAATCCGGCGCGGCACTTTAAATTTGGCCAGCCGCTCGCCAAGATAGCCAGTCAGCTCATCCTCGCCAACTTTGGCACCGGGATCGAGAACAACCGCTGCTATGGGTACTTCCCCCAGGGCATCATGGGGGATGGGAACCAGGGCGGCTTCCAGTACCGCCGGATGCTGGAATAAAATTTCTTCCACTTCTCGGGGAAACACCTTTTCCCCACCAATATTGATAAGCTCTTTTTTTCGATCTACCATGAAGAAATAACCATCACGGTCATAATAACCCATATCCCCACTGTGCAGCCAACCATGTTGCAGCGCTTGTTCGGTCTCTTCAGGTTTCTTGTAATAACCCTTCATTACCAGCGGACCTTTGATCACAAGCTCGCCCACTTCTCCAGGGCCCAGTAAATTACCCGCATCACCCATTACCGCAACTTCCACACCCGGATGAGGTAACCCGACACTGCCTTCCTTATAAGGCAGGTCGGGACGCTGAATAGTGGCGGATGCTGAACATT
>PUNU01000018.1 GCA_003551865.1 Syntrophomonadaceae bacterium | reverse complement strand
TACTGCCCTGGCTTTGCGCGGCGCAACGCGTACATAGCGAGCTTTCGCTTTTGCTTCCATAAATCATCCTGCCTCCTCTACCCTACTTAATGGATGTAGAGCGTTCGGTATGATGCCCGTGCCCCCGGAAGGTGCGGGTAGGGGCAAATTCTCCCAGTTTATGTCCAACCATGTCTTCGCTGATGAAGATCGGCACATGCCTTCTACCGTCATAAACCGCAATCGTATGCCCAACCATTTCAGGGAAAATAGTAGAACGACGGGACCAGGTTTTGACAACCTTTTTTTCTCCCTTTTCGCTCATCCGTTCAATTTTTTTCATCAAACTGGCCTCTACATAAGGGCCTTTTTTCAGTGAACGCGACAATCTAAGCAACCTCCCTTTCAGCCGCCTGCCGAGGGATTTCCCGTGTCAACAGGCATTCCCCCTCAAGACGGCTACTACTTCTTCTTACGGCGGCGGACAATATACTTGTCTGATTCTTTCTTTTTCCGCCTGGTCTTATATCCCAGGGTCGGTTTGCCCCAGGGAGTGACCGGACTTGGCAATCCGATCGGCGCCCTTCCTTCACCGCCACCATGGGGGTGATCGCAGGGGTTCATAACCGAGCCCCGTACTGTCGGCCTTCTGCCGAGCCAGCGGCCGCGGCCGGCTTTGCCGATAGTCAAGTTTTCATGTTCAACGTTGCCAATCTGGCCCACGGTAGCCCGGCAGTCCATTGGAACCAGGCGCACTTCACCGGAAGGAAGGCGAATATGGGCCATCTTTCCTTCTTTTGCCGCCAGCTGGGCGGCTGCTCCTGCCGAACGGGCCAGCTGCCCGCCTGCACCCTGCTTCATCTCGATGTTGTGGACAAAAGTCCCCACCGGTATTGAGCGCAGAGGCATTGCATTCCCGGGCCTTACTTCAACCTTGTTCCCGGATACCACTTTTTGGCCGGACCGAAGCCCCATCGGGGCCAGGATGTAGCGTTTTTCACCGTCGACATAATGCAGTAATGCTATATTTGCCGACCGGTTGGGATCGTACTCTATCCCTGCTACTTTCGCCGGAACGTTATCTTTATCGCGTTTAAAATCAATAATCCGGTAGCTTCTCTTATGGCCGCCACCCCGATGGCGCACTGTCATCCTGCCGTAAGCATTCCGGCCCGCTTTTTTGCTCAGTGGTGCCAAAAGCGATTTTTCCGGCTTTTTCTTAGTTATTTCTTCAAACGTTGATACGGTGGCAAACCGCCGCCCCGGTGAAGTGGGTTTAAAACGTTTTACAGCCATTGCAGTGTTCCCTCCTTCTTAGCGGCTTTCAAACAGCTCGATCGGCTTGCTGCCTTCGGCCAGGGTAATAATGGCCTTTTTCCAGGAAGCTTGCTTTCCTTCCGGGAAGCGGCCCAAACGTTTCATTTTGCCCTTGTAATTTGCCGTGTTCACCGATTTTACCTGAACACCAAAAATCGCTTCAAGGGCCTGTTTAATTTCAATTTTATTCGCTTTGCCGGATACGACAAAGGTATATTTATTATCTTCCATCATTTCAGTAGATTTTTCGCTAATCAGCGGACGGATTATGACATCTCTCGGATCTTTTTTCATCCGCCAAACACCTCCTCAACCTGCTCGAGGGCATCTTTGCTCATAACCAGGTAATCATGGTTAAGAATATCCAGCACGTTTAGCTGCCGGGCTAAAATGGTTTTCACTTTCGGCAGGGTGCGGGCCGCCTTAATTACATTATCATCAGATAGAGCATTAACAACGAGCGCTCCACTATCAACCTTAAGGTGATCAAGCATGGCTGCCATTTGCTTCGTTTTAGGAGCATCTATGGCAAAGTCATCTACAACAACCAGTTTACCTTCATTATACTTGTCACTTAAAGCAGACTTAAGGGCGGCACGGCGCATTTTCTTTGGTACAGTTTTATGATAATCCCGCGGTTTGGGACCAAAAGTCACTCCGCCGCCAACCCAGATTGGTGAGTTTACACTGCCGTGGCGGGCCCGTCCAGTCCCTTTTTGGGGCCACGGTTTATCTCCACCACCTCTAACCTCACTGCGGTCTTTAGTCGAAGCCGTACCCTGTCGGCGTCTTGCCGCCTGCGAGACAGCCGTCTGATAGAGAGCTCCTTTTTTCAACGGCGCCCCAAAAAGACTCGCCTGGACTTCTATCTCGTCCACCTGCTCGCCGTCTCTATTGTAAAGCGATAATTTTGGCATATTCAGGGCATCTCCTTTCCTTTGGCTATCCGCTTACTTTCTTTTTAATTGATTCTTTAACTTCTACCAGGCCGCCCCTGGGGCCGGGCACAGAACCTTTAACCAGCAAAATATTCTTTTCGCCATCAGTTTCTACAACATTCAGGTTTTGGACTGTCCGCCTCCAGGCCCCCATCCGGCCGGGTAGCCGCCGCCCCTTGAAAACCCTTGCAGCATCAACTGAGCCGAGGGATCCGGGGCCGCGGTAATAGTGAGAACCGTGTGTTTTCGGACCCCTGCTAAAACCCATTTTCTTAATCGATCCGGCAAAACCTTTACCCCGTGCAGTAGCACTGACGTCAACATAATCTCCAGCAGAAAAACTGTCTGCTTTTATCTCCTGCCCTGCACTGTAAGCACCGGAATCCTCCACCCTTATTTCGCGTAAATATTTTTGCGGTTTCACACCGGCCCGCTTAAAGTGACCTTTCTGCGGACGGTTAACCCGGTTTTCCTTTTTTTCTAAAAACCCAAGCTGGATGCTGTTGTAACCATCTTTGTCCATGCTTTTTACCTGGACCACCCGGCACGGGCCAGCTTCCAGAACTGTTACCGGGGTTACCCGGCCCTGTTCATCAAAAACCTGGGTCATTCCAACTTTGCGCGCCAATATTGCTTTAGTCATTATTGTAAGGCACCTCCCGTCTATCACCTAGAGCTTAATCTCAATGTCCACACCGGCGGGCAAATCAAGCCTCATCAAAGCGTCAATCGTCTTCGGTGCCGGTTCGAGAATATCAATTAGACGTTTGTGAGTGCGCATTTCGAATTGCTCCCGGGAGTCTTTATACTTATGCGGCGCCCGAATAACCGTGTAAAGGCTTCTTTCTGTCGGTAAAGGCACAGGTCCGGAAACATCGGCTCCCGTGCGGCGCGCCGTCTCAACAATTTTACCGGCAGACTGGTCCAGTAATTGGTGGTCGAAAGCTCTCAATCTGATCCTGATTTTTTGGTTAGCCATGGACTAATCCTCCTTATCGCCTGATTAAATCAGAGCTGCTCCGCAAAAATTACCCGGCCTAAAGCCGGCAACCTTTTGCTTCATCGCTTTTTCATAACTTATTTTACTTGCCTTTTTTACTAGTAGATCTTGGTGACTACTCCGGCGCCAACAGTACGGCCGCCTTCACGGATGGCGAAGCGCACTCCATCTTCGATGGCGATCGGGGTAATCAGCTCAATATCCATATTCACATTGTCACCGGGCATTACCATTTCCATGCCTTCAGGCAGGGTGATCGTTCCGGTAACATCAGTGGTCCGGAAGTAAAACTGGGGACGGTACCCCTGGAAAAACGGGGTGTGACGCC
>PUNU01000127.1 GCA_003551865.1 Syntrophomonadaceae bacterium | reverse complement strand
GTTGAGTGAAAAGCTGTGCCATGGGGACGGTTCGAGCGTTCCTGAGCGTAGCGAAGGCCGAAGGGAAAACGATGGAACCGTCCCCTATGGCATAGCGGGTTAGGCCTGAGTAGTTACAAATTTATTTAAACAATTGAAACTCCCGGTTATGCTTCTGTATTATTTTAAGGGCGACACTGCCGGAAAGCTTAACATCCTTCAACCGGCCTCCAACATCAAATCAAATACCGGGTACGGTTTTAAGGATTCACTCATCTTCTCCAAAAACATATGCGGGTCGTAATCCTGGCCCATAGGGTCGGTGGGGTTCAGGGTTACGGCGACCAGGTTAAGCTTGTTTAAAGCCATTATCCTGCCGCCCAGGTTGATAAACCGGTAATATTCTTCCGGTGAAATAAACAGCCTGGTCGCATCTTCTACAATTACTGCAGGCGGTTCCCCGGATAATTGCAAAATATCCTGCAGGTTTTTATCCACCAGCGCCCCGCCAAAAACAAAAGCGGCCGTGTCCTTGCTGTACCGGGAAATCATTTCAGTGCCGGCCAGCAATGGTAAAGATGCCTTGATCGGCACGGCATGGCAGGCGGAGCCTTTAAAACGTATGAGAGCCGCTTTTCCTTCTTGCAGTCCTTCCCGCGCTGCCGCAAAAAGCTGTTTGTCATTTACTGCCGGTATATTTAAAAGAGCAGCGCGAAATACTGTTTTGCGAATTACATCGCTCATAGTCGGACCGAGAGACGCCCCGGTGGCCAGAATTGTCGCTTCGGTAACCGCAGGCGAGGCTGAAGCCAGGCGGTTAATTGCACCGTCCACCAGGAGTTTGCCGGCCCCATAACCCTGCATTTTAGCCATCAAGCCGCGCAGTCCGCTTACACTGCCCGGGCCGGCCAACTCCACCTTCCCGGCCCGGCGCACCCGTCCCAGGTAAACAGCTCCCAGGGGCGTCGAATGAGTGCTTCTTTCGAGCAGTTCCAGTTCGGCTTCCGACGCTTCGAAACAGGCCTCCGCCGTAGCTACATGAGAGCCTGCCGGTGCATAAATGCGCGGCTTTTCTTTCAAGGTAAGCCGGTCAAAGCGTTCTCCGTCATATCCGGCCGACACCAGGCCTGTAACAATCCCGTTATTTTCAAATTCTTTAACCAGGTAATTGAAAGTAACTGTTTTGCCGACATTTTTGGTCATCCCGACGACGGCGATCGCCTTGATCTCATGGTCTCTTACCAGCTTAAACAGCTCTGACATTATCAACGCCCTCGCCAGGGTCAAGGTAGGGTTAAGGTAAAAAAAAAGATTCTACTGCGGCTGAAATGTTAAGCTTAATCCTATTGCGGCTAATTTTATTTCTTACGCTGTCACTTATTAAAAAGCTTGTATTACCGCAGGTGCTTCTTCAGCAGTAGAATCATTTATAGTGTACTAAATTGACAACAAAATATCATTGGGTGCAGGGGCTAAAAATAACCTTCCCTGTTTATACATAAAGTATAATAGAGCAGGAAAACAAAGATTTATAATGAATATAAGCAACAAATAAGTTTGCTGCGGTTAGTAGTGAGGAGATTTCTATGTCCCTTACGGTTGCCAGGGCCCTGGAGCTGGAAGTATTTCGTAATTGCCGCCTGCTTACCGGCCGGGCCGGCCTGGAAAACGAAATATTGTGGGTTAACATCCTCGAGATTCTCGACGATTTGAGCCATATCGAACCCGGTGAACTCTTGATCACCACCGCCCATGACTTCAATGCCCTCAGCGAAAGTAAAAAGCAAAGCATGATCGAGCTTTTTGCCGCCAGGAAGCTGGCCGCGGTGGCTATCCAGACCGGGCACTATATTAAAGAAATACCGGATTCCTTCATTCGCTTTTCTGAAGAACATAACATCCCCCTGATCGAAATTCCTCCAGAAATCAGTTTTAAAAGTCTTACCAGGATCTTAATGAATGAGCTTATACGCAGCAGCAATTCTAAACTGGATCCGGCGGGCATCGCTGAAACCGGTGAAAAGCTGGAATCAGAACTGGCCGGCATGAAAAAGTTGTGGCAGAAACTGATTGAAAATGAAGAGGAGAAAAATCTATATTTGAATATGGGCCGGCTCAACCTGAGCTACCGCCAGTCTTTTATAGCCCTGGCCTTAACCATTAACCGGGCCGACAGCGACAACCCGGAACTGGCCGGGGAAATCCGGCCGGAACTGTTCGGGCAGGCTGAACAAGCCATAGCCCAGCTGCTTAAGCATTATCATATTCCCTTCCTTTTCGGCCCATCCGACCGGAAAATAAACCTGGCCATCCAGTCGGACCAGTTAAACGAGCGTAAATCTGAGCCCGAGATCATCATTGTGCGTCGTTTGTTCGAAGAGTTAAACCTGCTTTTTCCCGGCAGTACGGTTCAGATTGGATACAGCAATATTCGCGGCAATATGGGGGAGCTCAAGCAGGCCCTGGAAGAAGCAGACAGGGCACTGCAGGCCGTTGGTATAGGTCTGCTCGAGCGCACCAGTATTGCCGCTTATAAGGATATGGGCCTCTACCGTTTAATTATGGAAGTAAAAAACACTGAAGCCCTGTGGGGCATCTTTTACGAAACCACTGCACCTCTGCTGGAATACGATCGCCGCAACAAAGGGAACCTGCTTGAAACACTAAAGGCCTACCTGCATTCAGGCAGCATCAAAAAGTCTTCCGAAGTCCTCTTTATCCACCGGCATACCATGAAGTACAGGCTGGAGCAGATCAGGAAACTGACCGGTTACAACCCTTATCTTCCTGCAGACGCCCTGCAGTTGAACATCGGCCTGCATGTCTACCATTACCTGGCGGCCATTAACCTTTTGCATAACAATTAATCGTTTGCCGGTTCACAGCTCCGGCAGAGGTTTATAGACCCAGGCGGGCCAGTGTCTCCGGCAGAGGCAGGCCCTCAAGGCTCCACCCTCGCAGAACATAATACTCGCCGAGCATTTTGCCCAGATGGGGAAGGCTTCCCGCCGCCGCTCCTTCCCCGCGATCATGAACAAGCAGGCGCGGTGAAAGCGTGTCGTCCTTGCGGCTTATTCCCCAACCCAGGTTAATCATGCGCTTTAAGTTAAACAGCCGCTCACCGGTTGTATATAATTCGTTTTCTTGATAATCCCAACCGGTCACCCCGGCCGTCCATTCGACTACCGCCGAGGGTGGCACCTGGCCTCTGATTAAAAACTTGCAAATACCCAGGGCATTGAAGGTGCCCATGTAATCCTGCATCGTTTTTGCCAGAAGGGCTTTATTTTCACTGCCGTGCGGATCATATTCGTCCCGCAGGCCGATCATCGAAGCGGGAAAAGACCTGTTTTCATTAAAATAAGTCAGCCCTTCCAGGTGACAGCCCCCGCGGTTGGCAGTGGCATAAACAACTGCCATGCTGGTAAAAGCGCGCGGATCATGAAAAGGCAGTTCCAGGCCTTTAGTCTCCACGATAAACTCCTCCGCCGGGGGACCGAAATATTCGGCCGCTTTTTTTAGCCCCCGGGAAAGGTATTCGCCGATCCCCCGGCGGCCGGCAATCTGCTCGATTAGGGCCATGATCG
>PUNU01000113.1 GCA_003551865.1 Syntrophomonadaceae bacterium | reverse complement strand
CCTCTGTTCCAAGAGTTCCAACTCCAACTGTAGAGCATGCAGCCCGAAAACTACTGCTATAAAAGATACTAACAGCAGCAGATAACCCAGTATTATTATTACAGCTGACTTTAACATGCTACCACCTCTCCTTCTCCCCAGTTTTGGCCTACCTTAACCTCCACAGGGAACGGGACATCCCCAGCTATGGGAACTTCCTCCATAATTGACCTCATTACCTCGACGACCTCACCCACCAGGGGGTTTGGGCACTCGACCAGGATTGAGTCGTGGACGGTCAAGACTATCCTTGCTTCCGGGTAGTACGCTGCAAGAAACCCGTGTAGTCTTATGGTGCTGAGAAGGGTTATGTCACTTGCCGGAGACTGTCCCAAACGGAAGTTCACTGCTTCCCTGTGGAGCCCGCTTATATTCTTATCTGTTATTAGGGGGAACCTTCTCCTTCTGCCGAAAATTGATTCCACGTATCTCTGACTATTAACCTGCTTCTTGGTCTCTGCTATGGTTTTTTGGACCGCCGGCATAAGTGCCTTGTATCTACGGACAAACTCGGTTGCCTTGTTTCTTGGCAGCCCTGTTGCCGCAACCAACCCCCCGTCAGACATCAGATACAGGAGCCCAAAGGATACTACTTTTGCTGCCTGCCTTTGGTCCTTCGTGACCTCCTCTATGGGGACAAGAAAAGCCTGGGAAGCCATCATGCTGTGGAAGTCATCCCCGGACTTTAGCAGTCCTATCAGTTTCTTGTCGTTAGCTACAAGGGCGGCAGTCCTCATCTCAATCTGTTCATAATCAGCCTGTATTAGAGAATAGCCTGGGGGTGCACCAAAGATACTTCTGATGGTTCCTTCCCGGGGGATTTGGTGCAGTGCAGGGTCAGTTGTTGATAACCTCCCGGTCTCTGTGCGGTCAAGATGGAAACTGCACCGGACTCTTCCATCGGTGTCAACGTAGTTTCCAATACCACGCAGGTATCTGCTGTAGCTTGTATATACACTGCGGTAATCCCGCAGGGCTATGACAAATTGCTGCTCAGGATACTTTTCGATTAGGGCTTCAAGTGTCAAATCATTCGCAGAGCGTGGTTCCCTGCCAAATATTTCTGGCTCCTCCAGGTTCAACTCGTCCCACAGTTGTTTATGCACCTGTGGGTGAGACCTGGGATTGAATTTATTATTGCCTGTTATATGCTGCAAATATAACTCAAGTTGTGTACAACGCTGCTCATGCTCTGTGGTTACTTCAGTCAGTTTCTCCCGTGAAACCCAGATACCTGTATGGTGTATATTGCCAAGGACATGGGCTCCAGGGATAAGCAGGTTCTCATAAACCCATTTCAATCCAGGTTCCTTATCTACCTGCGGCAGTAAAAACTTGGTGAGCCGCAAGGACCAATCTGTGTCCATGGCACAGTAGTCATGTATAACTTCTTCGGGGACCTTCTCAATCATCTCTGACTTCTCACTTTTATACTGTGCAAGCATCTCAGACTCATAAGGCGGGGCATCAAGTTCCTGGCAGGAGATGTTCTCCAGGCTCCTTTTCTGTGGCCTCTCGTCCAGTAGATAATGCAACAGCATACCGTCATGGGTGAACCCTGGGAGCCCGAGCACACTATTAAACTGGGAGTCGAACATGCCACAGTTGTATCCAGTAAGCTCAAACCTGTTGAGTTCCTTACAAAGCTGTTTGTTGTAGCGGCGAACAAGGTGTGTAGATATACTTACCCCAGTGCCCTCTTTCCAGGACATTCCAAGGCAGTAACCCACATCTCTCGGGGGAAACAGCCCTGTAGTTTCCCAGTCAAGAGCCACCAACATCTTGTCAGGCAACTCACCCAACCTTTCCAACAGTGCTTCCATCATCTCTGGTGAGTCTATGGTTACGGTGTGGGTGTCTGGGCCACACAGTTTTTTGCTGGGCAGTTCTCCAGTTAGTTTGCGTTGTATCTTTTTGAGGTCCGATAATATAAATGGTAGTAGTGTATCCCCTTTGGGGTATAGTGTGGCTGCGGGGTGGTACGTTATGAGCCCCTCGTAACCAAGAGAGCTTTCAAGAAACACGCCCCTGTGGTTCAGTGTTTTTTTCGGGAACAGGGACTGTGTCGGTATCTTCCCAAGAGCTACAACCAGCTTTGGTTTCAACTCTTTTATCTCTTGCTCAAACCGGGGCCTACAGGCTTTCATCTCTTTTGCCGAGGGGTCCCTGTTCTGTGGCGGTCTGCACAAACATACATTCGTTAAATATATCTGCTCCATGTTGAGCCCGACAAAACTAAGAGTACTGCGGAGAACCTTTCCAGCCATGCCTACAAAAGGCACGCCCTCTTTAATCTCGTCTCTTCCAGGGGCCTCTCCAACAAAAACTATATCAGGATTCTTGGAGCCCGTGCCTTTTACCTTTGGTCCTTTTAGGGTGCATTCTTCACAGCTCATGTAGGACACCACCACTCTTAATGTAATCAATTATCTCCTGTAATCCGAGCACATTCATACAGTAGGCCCACTGCTTGGGGTGAGTCCTCTCCATTCTGTCGAACCTTGTCTCAGGTCCGTCTAAATGGAGCCCAAAGAGGCAAAACATGCACCCTGTCCTGGTGTAGCCCATATCATATATTCTGCTGTAAGGAACCTGAAATTCTTCCAGGTAGTCCCATATATCTTGCTCCAGCCAGAATCCTATGGGAGTAGACCTTGGTCTTTTTAATTCAAAAGCATTACACCCACCATGCCGTATATACTGACCCTTCCTTTGGTTACTGTCAGAAGCCATGTTGCCCAGTATCGGGGCACGGCTTGTTTCTTTTTCATATCTGTCAAAGGGTTCCTTCTTCATAACATCGCAACACATATCAGATATTTTAAACGGAGCATCAACAAGAAATTTCCATTTTTCACTTATTTTAAACCTTCCCCTACTATCGCCATCCCATCTATATTTTCTTAATTTATCAGATTTGGTATCTCTATATTCTTGAATAAAAGACGATTGTTCTTTGCTAACAACTGGATAACCATACTTATCTAATACTTTTCTGAATGGCATCTTTGGTTTTAACCACACTACATTTTCTACAGTCTTTACAAAGTCTCTAATCTCTGGGTATTCCAACCCTGTATCACAGAACACTGCTGGAATGTGTGGGTATAACTGCCTAACTACATGGAGCATTACAGTAGAGTCCTTACCCCCACTAAAAGAAACGTAAACATCTCCATCATGGTGCTCGTACCATTCTCTTATCCTTTGTTGGGACTTAACTACCTTGGACGCAAGAGGTAAACTCTGCAGTTGAGCAAGATAATCTGAGTTCATCACAGAAGTATCCCCCCTTCCTCAATGCTGTCAAAGTTTTCTATTTTGTAGATTCCTTCGACCGCTCTAACTACAGTCTGGCCCCCTTGTCCCCTTGTCTCTGTTATTACGCACCCATCATTCTCAAGATTATCAAGCACCTTGGAGACCCACTTACCTGATGTACCTGTGGCTGTAACTATTTCCTGCCGCGAGATGCTCTCACCAAGAGGAACACTGCGAATAAAGGACACTATTTTGTCCTTTGCACCTCCTTTTTTACCAGTGG
>PUNU01000093.1 GCA_003551865.1 Syntrophomonadaceae bacterium | reverse complement strand
TTGAAGATGAAATGCTGGTTCTTATGGAAGCAATCGAAAACAGGGAGGAGAAGCTTGAAGAAACTGCAGAAAAGCTTAAAGATTACAGGCACGAGCTTGAAGAAAGAGAAAAAGCTCTTGAAAACAAACTGCAAGAATTAAACAAAGAACTCGCCGGGCTGGAAACCGAACGCAAAAGGTTGGCTGAGCAGATCGATGAAAAACTAATGGCGAAGTATGATTACCTGGTCGAAAAATACGGGGGAACGGCCCTGGCCGCAGTAACCAACGATATCTGCGGCGGCTGCCGGGTTTTTATCTCGTCGGCCCAGCGCGGCCATCTTTACAATCCCGGCGCAATGGTGTATTGTGAAAACTGCGGGCGCTTGCTGGTTAAGTTTGATTAAGGCAATTGAACCGCGGCTGTTTGATTTTGGGACAGCCGGTAGTTAATTTTATTTTTTCCCTGCAAATAAACTTTGCGGTGTACGGTTATATATAAGAAACTGCCTTTTGATAAATGGGAACTGTATTTATCTGAATCAGCGTTCCCGGATCGAATAAACCACCGGCAGTATACGAACTAATGAAGGATCCGGAGGGATAGCCCTTGGCACCTAAAAAAGAAAGACCGAGAGACTTAAAAAAACAGCGCTGGGCCGGGATTGTAGCGGCAATACTTGCGCTTGCCATGCTGGTATCGGTAGCGGGCATTTATATTGGCCAGGCGATGGGTAACGATGCAGGTATTGTGCCTGAGCAGCCTCAAGAGCCACAGCCGGAAGACTACCTGGATTATTACCGGACCGAAGTAGAGCGCCTTGAGGCACATATTGAAGAACATGAGCCCAGCGAAGCAGTGCTCATGGAACTGGCTGAAAATTACCGCTACCTGATTTTTATCCAGCAGGCGTTTTTTAACGATCAGGAGGCTTTGGAAGAGTACCGCAAAAGGCTTGCTTCATTGTACCGGGATCTGATTGAGATGGATCCTTCCAACCCTGAATACCGGATGGAGCTTGTCCGCCTTTATGTCGAAGAGCAGGAAGAAGAGGAACTGATAGAAGAAGAAATTGTCGAGCTGCGTGAACTTTTGCGTGAAGAACCCGATCCCCTGGTCCAGCTTTCCCTGATCAACGTGCTGTCCGCCGCCGGCGAAGAAGAAATGTTCCAGCAAGAGCTGGATATACTGCATGACCAGCTGGAAACCAAAATAGCCGAAGATGAAGCCGATAACGAGGAACGATTTTATTACGCAGTTTTACTGGGAGAGCACCTAAATGAAACTGCTGCAGCCAAGGAGATGGTTGAGCAGGTATTGGAAGATGAAAACGAAGAAAGCTGGATTTACCAGGAAGCTGTAAATTATCTGGGCTATCTTAGAACAAACGACGAAGGCGAAGACATACTTATCGAGTAAAGGCGAGGAGGAAAAGGCTAAACAGGCCTTATGGATAAAAAAAATTGGGTCATTCTGTTTGAGGAACTGCGGAAACGCTTAATTATTATTACGGTAACGATTTTTATTTTTGCCATAGCCAGTTTTACCTTCAGTGAGCAAATAAGGCAGATCCTGTTGTGGCCCGGCCAGGCTGCCTATGCCGGGTTGGAAGCCAACGGCCTGGATCTGCAGTTGATCTTCCTTACCCCCTCCGAAGCCCTTATGGCCAACTTACGCCTGGCATTTATAACCAGTGCCATTGTTACTTTGCCCTTTATCCTTTATCAAGTACTGGCCGTGATTATGGCGGTAGCCGGCAGAACCAAAAGATCTGCCGTCTCACTAACCCTGTTTATGTATGTGCTCTTTGCCCTCGGGCTGTCTTTTGCCTATTTTGTTGTTTTTCCTTTTGCTTTGAACTTTTTTGTCGGTTTTTCAGGCCCCGATCTTGTTCCTCAGTTTAGCATTGCCCGCTATATATCTTTCTCCGCCTCGTTTCTTATTTATTTTGGCCTCGTATTTCAACTGCCGGTTATATTCTGGTTCCTGGGCAGTGCGGGCCTGGTCGGCACTGCATTTTTACGCCGCAATCGCAAATTTGCCCTGCTTGTAGTGGTTGTTTTTGCCGCAATTTTTACACCGCCGGATCCTTTCTCCCAGGTGCTGATGATCATTCCGCTGATGCTCCTATATGAAATGGGTATCTTTATGGTCCATTTGTCATGGCGCAAAAAAAAGCGCAGCGAAATAACCGATACCCACACCGGGTAACCGGTTAGGCAAAATCGCCTGAAACTTTTCCAAACTTAAACTTAATTAGATTAGCACTGCGAAAAAGTAAACAATTAAGCTGAGCCTGCGGGGACGGTTCGATTGTCACCGCAGCGAAGCGAAGGTCCGTCAAGGAAGCAATGGAACTGTCCCCCTGGCATGCGCTGTAGTGTTTGCTTAAGAATACTGCGCATGAGTTTCCAGGGGTTGAGAAGGGAATATGGCTTTACTTGTAGAAACCAGTAAAGCATAAATGGTATATATTTCCGAGAGGGGCGGAAAATATAGAGATGAAACTGGTCGGAGACGGGGAGTACAAAGGTGATATCCTGCGCGGCAAACCTCATGGCAAAGGAACCGTAACCTGGCCGGATGGCAGCAGGTATAGCGGGGAGTGGAAGGATGGGTTTTTTCACGGTGAAGGTACTTTTGTCTGGTCCAACGGCGATAAATATGAGGGCCAGTGGAAAAAAGACCGCATGCACGGCCAAGGCACATACACGTTTGCCGACGGGCGCAAATACGTGGGTGAGTGGCAAAATGACCTGATGCAAGGGCTCGGCACATACTATTGGCCGAGCGGAGAAAAATATGAAGGCCAGTTTGTCGAGGGATTTTACGAGGGTCAGGGCACCTATACCTGGCCCGATGGTAAGGTATATACCGGGGAGTGGAAACAGGCCCGCCGCCACGGTGAGGGAAAAATAACCAGGGCCGACGGAAAGAGCTATTCGGGCCGGTGGCGGGAAGACCTGAGGCACGGTTACGGGATCCAAACCTGGCCAGACGGCAGAAGATATGAAGGGCAGTGGAAACAAAACCGGATGCACGGTAAAGGTGTTTATACATTTGCCGACGGTTCCCGTTATGAGGGGCTGTTTGAAAAGGGCCGTTTTATGGATAAAGGCAAATACCTTTTTCCCGACGGTTCCGCTTTCAAAGGAAAGCTAAAAGGCGGCCTTCCTCATGGAAAAGGAAAGGTTTTGTTTTCCGACGGAACCAAGATTACCGGGGTATTTAAGAATGGCCGCACTCCCGAGCGGGGAACCGGCAAGTACCCGGACGGCTCAAAGTATAGAGGCGATTTGAGAAACAACCTTCCTCATGGACAAGGAAGTTTGACTTTCAAAGACGGTTCCCGCTATGAAGGAACTTTTATCGACGGCGGGGCGGCTGACAGCGGTACATTTTATTTTCCTGACGGTTCGATTTACAACGGTGAGCTGGCCGGTGGGCTGCCGAACGGCGTCGGCAGTGTGACCTTTGGCGACGGATCCAAATATGAAGGAGATTTTAAGGACGGAAAAAGAAACGGCCGGGGAGAACAGGCTTGGCCGGACGGGTCGAAGTACAGCGGAGGGTGGTTGGAAGACCGGATCAGCGGGTGGGGAGTGTACCGTTCACCTCACGGCGATTGCTACGAGGGCTTTTTCAAGGACGGCTTACG
>PUNU01000250.1 GCA_003551865.1 Syntrophomonadaceae bacterium | reverse complement strand
CGGGCGTGTGCTTCCAGGCCTTCCGCCCGGGCCAGGGCTGCTATTTTAGGCGCCGCTTTAAGCAGGGCCTCATGAGTATAGTAAACAAGGTTTGACTTTTTAACAAAATCATAAACGCCGAGTGCGGAAGCATAACGGGCTGCGGTTCCGGTGGGTAAAACATGATTGGAACCGGACCAGTAATCCCCGACTGCTTCGGGGGTATACTCACCGACAAAAACAGCCCCGGCATTTTGGATAAAATCAAGGGCACCCCAGGGTTCTTCAACGTGCAGTTCCAGGTGCTCCGGAGCAAGCCCGTTTACCACCGCCAAACCCTCTGCTAGGTTGTCAACAAGAATAACCGCACCCTGTTCCCTGAGTGATTTTTCGGCCGTCGCTTTCCGCGGCAGGGCCGCCAGCTGCTCTTCCAGTTGTGCGATAACCGCCCGGGCCAACTCTTCGGCGGGAGTAACCAGGATCGGGCGGGAAAGCGGGTCGTGTTCCGCCTGGGAAAGCAGATCGGCGGCAATATAGACAGGCGTGGCACTTTGATCGGCCAGGATCACGATTTCACTGGGCCCGGCCAGCAAATCAATGCCCACATCTCCGAACACTTCTTTTTTTGCCAGGGTAACATAAATATTGCCCGGGCCGACTATTTTCTCTACCGCAGGAACCGTTTCTGTGCCGTAAGCCATGGCGGCAACAGCCTGAGCTCCGCCTGCTGCGAAAACAGCCGTGGCGCCGGCCTCGTAAGCGGCGGCCAGGGTCACCTGATTAACTCTGCCCTCAGCGCCCGGGGGAGTGGAAATATAAATCTCAGGAACACCGGCCAACCGGGCCGGAATAACAGTCATTAACACCGAGGAAGGATAAGCCGCCGCCCCCCCGGGGATATAGGCTCCGACTGCCTGCAGAGGCAAATGGCGCTGCCCGGCCACCCAACCCGAGCCGCAATCCCACCAGCCTGCCCGGTACTGATTACGATGAAAGTGCTCAATATTTACCTTTGCCCGTCGGATCGCCTCCATCAGGCCTGGTTCAACTCGGCGGGCCGCCTCAGCAAGCTCATCCTCCGGTACTTTCAAGGACGCCGGCTCGGCTCGATCAAATTTGCGGGCAAATTCAAACAAAGCACGGTCCCCCAGGCGGCGGACCTCACCGATGATGTGCAGCACCTGCTCACGTTCTTCCCGGAAATCACTTAGGGTAATTGTGGGGTGGGTGTCTTGATAATGTTTAAAGGAACAGATGGTTAGCGGCATCAGTTTTCTCCCAGTCAGCCATATTTTTCACTTAGCAGAGGATAAATTGGAAATAACAACCATAGATTAACATAAGAGACGTCGGGCGTCAATTTGTGCTCAATAATCAACCAGAGAGCGCAGGGCCGCCATAAATCCCGGATAAGATACTCCGATTGCTTCGGCACCATGCACGGCAGTTTCACCTTTGGCTGTCAGACCGGCCACAGCCAGAGCCATAGCGATACGGTGATCGCCACAGCTTTCCACTTCGGCACCGTGCAGTTCACCACCCCCATCAATGCTCATACCGTCTTCAGTTTCCGTTAACCGGACCCCCAGCCTGCTCAACTGGTCAGCAAGGACGGATATGCGATCCGCTTCTTTTACCCTCAATTCGGCGGCATCACTAAACACAGTCCGGCCTTCCGCAACCGCCGCCGCTACCGCCAAAACCGGAATTTCATCAATAAGCCGGGGGATAAGCTCCCCGTTGATTTTAATGCCCTTAAGCTTATTCCCCCCTTTAACCATGATGTCGGCAACCGGTTCTCTGCCCCATCTGCGCCTGTTCCGGACCGTGAGGTCTGCTCCCATTTCAAGCAGGGCATCGATAATGCCACTGCGGGTAGGGTTTAATCCAACATTTTTAAGCAAAACCTCCGCCCCGGGTATTATTGCCGCGGCAACCATAAAAAATGAAGCGGCGGAAATATCGCCCGGTACCCGAACCTGGCCTCCGCGCAGGGTCTGCCGCCCCTTTATAGAAACCCGTCCATTCCCCGCTTCTATTTTCGCTCCAAACTGCGCCAGCATTAGTTCGGTGTGGTTGCGACTGGGGTGTGGCTCTTCTACAGTGGTTGTTCCATCCGCAAATAGGCCGGCCAGCAAAAGAGCAGATTTTACCTGGGCGCTGGCTCGAGGAGTCTTAAAATTGATGGGCATCAGGTTACCGCCGGTTATGGTCAACGGCAGATGTTCCCCCTCCCCGTCCACCGAAGCACCCATTAAGCACAGGGGTTCAGTGACCCTCTTCATAGGACGTTTTTTAAGGGATTGATCGCCTGTCATAGTCGCCGTAAAGGGCTGGCCGGCCAAAATGCCCAGCATCAGCCTGACTGTGGTTCCGGAATTACCCGCATTCAGGGGCTCTTCCGGCTTTTTCAGGTTCATATTCCGGCCCTCAACCAATACCCGCCGGCCGCGAATGTTAATTTTTACCCCGAGCGAGCGCAAACAATTAATTGTAGAACGACAATCCTCGGCATCCAAAAATCCCCGGACATCAGTAATACCACGGGCCAGCGCCCCGATCATCAGGGCTCTGTGTGTGATTGATTTGTCTCCCGGAACAATCAGTTCACCGTATAATTGTTCCGGGGGCGATGTGATGATAATCATTACTTCTCTCCACTTCAGTTTAAAGTATTGCCGAATAGAAAACCCCGCTGGCGGGTTCGGGCACAATAGGCGCTAATATGGGACAAAAACGGTCTGGTACACATATCTCTATTATTCAGGCAATATACATGTTATAATAATAAACAGTTTCGCTACCGGAAGCAAGTAGTGTAAAATACATTCGAATCGGGAAGTGACGATGACATGGAAATATTTGCCTTGATCGGTGTAAGCGGCACCGGCAAGAGCCACCATGCACCGCTATTGGCAAAAAAATATAAAATTGAGTATATACTCGACGACGGCCTTTTAATTAAGGGTAATGATATTTTGGCAGGGCGCTCGGCCAAACGGGAAAACACACGTTATGGCGCTATTAAGCGGGCCTTGTTTACCGATCCCGAACATGCTCAGCAGATCAAGGATAAACTGGAAGAAATCAAGCCGGGCCGGCTGCTGGTTTTAAGCACCTCACGGCGTATGGCCGACGTAATCACTCAAAACCTGGACCTGGCTGCCCCGGATCACTACCTGGACATCGAAGAAGTGTCCGATCCCGATTCCATTCAAACCGCCCTGACTGTGAGAGCCAAGGAAAACAGGCATGTCATACCCCTGCCCACTTTTACCATAAAAAAAGATTTCCCCGGCTACCTCGTGGATCCCCTGCGTTCATTCTTTAGCCTTCCTTCTTCCCAGAGGGCCGGACTGCCTGTGGAACGTTCAGTAGTCCGCCCTGTTTTTAGCACCCTGGGCAGTTTTTACATTACCGAGCATGTAATTACCGACCTTGTAAAGTATATTATTTCCCAACACCCCGGAGTGTACAAAACCCTGCATATTGAACTGGAAAACGGCGGGAGCAAATCCTTTTTAAATATTGATCTGGCTGTAGATCCGTCTAAAATACCGGGAATGAAAATAGATTTACTGCTGCGCCGTATCCAACAAAGCGTTAAAGATGAGGTTGAATATTTAACCGGTTTTTATCTTGACCAGGTAAACGTTAATGCCAAAAAACTTCATTTT
>PUNU01000232.1 GCA_003551865.1 Syntrophomonadaceae bacterium | reverse complement strand
GTTTATGGGTGCCCTCTGCCGTCACGCCCAGCGAGCACAACCTGATGCTCAATCCGGCCCACCCAGAATTTGCTGCTCTCGTCATTTCTGATCCAAAGGCGTTTTTCTTCGACGTCCGCCTGGGTCGGTCTTGCGGATTTCCGCAAGCGCTGATTGGCCGTGATCGCGGGCTTGGGCTTTTGACTTCCGTTAGAATCCGCGTTTCCACTCAGTCCCACTATTGCGTTGATGCTCCGAGCAACCCTCTTCCGTAGGGAGAAGGAGGTTGCGGTAGGGGACCAAGTGGAGGCGAATCCGCTCGGGAATGCCCGATGCGGCCGATGGCCGTCTTGGTCGTTACAACAACGCAAGGAGGAGGGGGAATGAGCAACACCTTGGAGTGCAACACCTGTGGCTTCATTTACGACGAGGCGGAAGGGCTTCCTGACGAAGGAATTCCACCCGGTACGCGCTGGGAAGACATTCCCGATGACTGGGTGTGCCCCGAATGCGGTGCCACCAAGGCCGACTTCACTCCCGTGAAATTCGACTGAGAACACCGATTTCGACTCAAAGAGGGGTGAGGAAGGAAACGGCATCGGCGCCCGCGGCCTCGCCCCGGCGCAGGCGCTCGCGGAACTGCTCCGGGTCGGCAGAGTCGCCCACAACGCGCTGCACGCGGTGGCGGTGGTAGGCGGCCAGCTGTTCCCGGATTCCAAGAACCTGCGGGTGGTCCGCGGGAAATAACTCCCGATGCAGATCGGGAAGGCGGTACCAGGGCACCGTCGGGCGAGCATGGTGGGCGTTGTGATAGCCGAAATTCAGGGTCCAGAGATTCAGCCACGGCCAGCGTAGCGACACCGGGTTGGAGAACGTGTGCGACTGCTCATAGGCCGTGTCGCCGCGGCGCGTGGGGTCTCCACCCGTTTCCAGCGTGAAACTCAGCGCATAGTTGTGCTGGAACGCGTCCATGAACCGCAGTACGTGCAGCATCAGCAGCCAGGCGACCAGGTAGAGCAGCGCCGCGAGCGGGTTCCAGAACAGGACCAGCAGGAACAGCGAGCCACGCACCGCCAACACGGTCAGAACCCGGCTCCGCAGATGCTGGCGGCTCGACCAGACGAAGGGCAGCAGGATCTGGGTCCAGTGCATCATCACGGGTAGGGCCGGGATGTAGGCCCACTCGAGTGCTTCGATCATCCTGCGGATGCGGGGATGCGCGCGCAGGAACGCCACGTGGTCGAAGGCCACGACGTCGGTGTTGTCGACGTGATGGCGCATGTGCTTGGTGCGGATGTCCTCGAAGCGTGCGTAGGCACTGGCGGCGATCCAGTTCAGCACCCGTCCGACCCGCGCGTTGTGTTCGTTGCGTCGGAACAGGGTGTTGTGCCCGCATTCATGCAGCAGATAAGCGGCAATGACCATGGCGTGCGCGGTCAGCAGGGTGCCCGCCAGCAGCGCGATCGGGTGGGTCGTAAACAGGAGCAGGGCGATGCCTCCGAAGTAGCCGCCGAACACATAGGTGGTGACCGCAAGCAGCGGCCACAGGCCGTCGCGGTCACGGAGCAGGGATTGCCATTCCATCTCGGGTTCTCCTTTGAAGGCGATCAAGCGCGGGTTTCGGAGCCGACCGCTGGCTGGTGCGGCCCGCCCGGTTGGGGTGGCTGGGCTGCGGGCGGTACGACCGGTCTCGACCGCCATTGCTGAAAATGTCGTCGCTCTTCTTCTGCCATCCAGCGGTTCACGTCCCAGAGGTCGGCGACCGGGGCCTGCGTGAATGGAAGCTGGTGCAGGTAGCCATCCGGACCGAATTCCGGGGTCATCGTGGTTTGGCCGGTACCGCCGGCCTGCTGGGCCCTCCAGAAGACCTCCCAGCAGCGCTGGTGACTGGCGAGCGCACGGGCGTATTCGGGTGCGGCGGGGTGGGGTACCTGTGGGCCCTGATCGTAGCCGACGCGAGCGTGGATGTGACGTACATGGGGTGCGATACGCTCGATGGTCGGCATTTCCGTGTCCATCAATCGTTCCGCCACCACGCACCAGTGGCTGAGATCCGCGGTCAGGCGTAGTTCGGGGAGATCGTCGAGGATCGGTTCGCAGCGCCATGGATGGAACAGACAGCGGCTGCGGTGGGTTTCGAAACACAGTTCCAGACCCAGCGACGCGGCTGTTTCCATTCCGGCTTCGAAAAAGCGCAGCACCTCTGCATTCGACCAGGCATCCAGACCACCGATGCAGTTCACCCGTAGCGGGTCGAATGGTGCGCAGGTTCGCAGCCCTTCGCGAAGGTCGGCGATATGCGCCTGCAGGTCCAGATCGCGCTTGGGAACGTACCCGCCACCGGTGATGATCTCGGCGATCCAGGGCATGCCTGTGTCGTCGCGCACCCGACCGAGTTCGCGTTGCTCGGGGCTGGACATCGGCACCGGGGATTCAATGCCATCGAAGCCGGCGGAACGGGCCTCCGAGGCGAAATCTGCGAGGCTTCCGGCTGTGCCCCAGCGCGTTCTGAAGAGTGCGAGTTCCATCACGGCTCCTGTCGGTTTATTAGGCAAAAATACATGCAAATCTGCGTGCGTCAAGAGGCCGGTCAGGGACTGTGGCTGGCGGAGTTACACAGGAGGCCTTGGCACCGCGCTTCAGCGCCGTGCTGGTGGTATCCTCATGAAAACCAAAAAACCGTCTCCCGATGCCTCGTCGCCAATCGCTTGCCCGCAGGAAGAGTTTCGTGCTGGCGCTGCATGAGATCGATCGTTTCTGGGGCGAGGTTTTCCCTGACGAAACCTATTACGATCTCAACTATTCGGATCTCTTCACCCGCATGTGGCTCGCGCGGGACAAGCCCTTGAAGAAAACCGATCTCTACCCGTTCATGCCCCGCGTGAGCCTCCGGACCGCGGTGAAATACGTGCAGCGCGCGATCGAATCCGGCCTGCTTACGGAAACGATCGACCCTGACGATCGTCGTTCCAAACTGGTCGCGCTCTCGCCCGAACTCGCAGGCAATATCGAACGCTTCATCGATCATGCCCTGGTCACGTTCGACTCCGGACCGTTCGGTCAGGGGGCGAAGAAGAGCGGGTGACGCCCCGTGTCCGTGTGCATCCGTGGCTGCACCTGTCAGCCTGCGGGGCGGCGCGGAGCCATGACCGTCAGACCTGCGCCGATTCCCGATGCCGGGCGCCCTCGCTGCGCATCATCTGCAGGATGCGCGACTCCAGTTCGCCGTAATCCGGTATGGCCTTCAGCGCAGCCTTGTCGAGCCGCCGCTCGTCGGCGCCGAAGGTTGGCTCGATCACTTCGACCAGGCGCCCCGGTCCGCTGCTGAAGAACGCGATGCGGTCTCCCATGAAGATGGCCTCCTCGATGTCGTGGGTCACCATCAGCACCGTCATGCGCTCCTTGTGCACGATACCCAGCACGAGTTCCTGCATCTGCCAGCGTGTTTCCGGGTCCAGCGCGCCGAACGGTTCGTCCATCAGCAGGATGTCGGGCTGGTTGGCCAGCGCGCGGGCAATGGCCACGCGTTGCCGCATGCCGCCCGAGAGTTGATCGGGGTAGGCCTTGCGAAAGGGCGTCAGGCCGATGCGGTCGAGAAAGTAGTCGACCACGCCGCCCCGGTCGCCGGCCGCCGCGCTGTTGATGCGTAGTCCGTACCCGACATTCTGTTCGACGGTCAGCCAGGGAAATGACGTGTAGGTCT
>PUNU01000203.1 GCA_003551865.1 Syntrophomonadaceae bacterium | reverse complement strand
TGGTCGGAGCGGCGGGATTTGAACCCACGACCTCTTGGTCCCGAACCAAGCGCGCTACCAAACTGCGCTACGCCCCGTCTTCTGCAACATGATTATAGCACAGAGGATTTTATACCACAATAGCTTCGCAGGCAGTTTGTGCTTTAGGGAGGCTAACCGGGCTGTGAGATGCGCGAGATTGGAATTGATGTGTTTGGCCGGCAGGCCAAAAAGGGCCAATTAGGAACGAAGCATGAGAAAAAATTAACATGCGTAAATATTAACAAAATTATTGACAAGTGACCATTTCTTCGGTATAATACTTTTATAAAAGTTTAATTGCCTGTTTTAGCTGTATTCAATGGTTCAATTCACATAAAAAATTATATAACGCAAAACACCGTCAGGAAAAGTCTATGTTGAATATTCAATATTTAAAATTAGTTGACTAATTAAACTATAGCCGCTATACTAAGTCCTACACGGGATCAAGATTATACTTTGTTCATTAAGAAAGCGAGGGTTGATATGATAATTCAGTATATTGTAATTGTGGGCCTGATTCTGCTGATTTCCTGGACAGTGCGCTACATGGTCCAGCGAGAAGTCAGCAAAAGTAAACACCGATCACAGCATGGCGAATCCGGCAGGGGGAGGGAGAGATCATGATCAACGCACTATTATTTATCGGCGTTTTTGCCGCCGCTGCTCTCCTGGCAATGCTAACGATTTTGAAGGATGGTCGTAAAGCGGAATAACAGTAGTTTTTGTCTTTTGAGATTAAGGAAAGTAAGCCCGGCAGGGATTGTGAACGATTGAACAAAATCATGTGAATTAATGGACAAGCTGCCCATGAAAGAGAGGGTGGTTTTTTTGTTTGGCAGGATTTTTCCGCACTGCAGCGAATATCATTTCCACACGGGAGGGGTGCCGGGGACATCCCTTTGTCACTTTGGATTTTCATCTTTGTAGGTGAGGTTAGCATATGCCTGTGCGGGAAAGTAAGATAAAAATCGGCATTCCGCGAGCCCTGTCATACTATACATTCTATCCTCTCTGAAAAACTTACCTTGAGGAGCTCGGGGCTGAAATCATAATATCGCAAGCTACCAACCGAAAAATCCTGGAAGACGGGATCAAATAGACTGTAAACGATGCCTGCATCCCGATCAAAGTTTTTCTAAGCCATGTGCTTGATTTGGCCGAGCGGGCCGACTATATATTTGTTCCCCGCTGGGTTATGGCCAACGCTTCCCTCCGGGTTTTGCGCGAGCAAAAAAGATACCCAGAGGCTTTTGCTCAAAGGCGTCAATCCGCCGGAGGCCATCTCAAAGCTTTTCAACCCGGGACGCCTGCCGGAAAAACATCGAATGAACCGGGTGGGCTGGAAGGCAATGAAAATATTTTTGGGCATAGATGTTGGCTCTGTAAGCACCGACCTGGCCCTGGCCCATACCGAAAACAGGAACAGGACTTATGCTTTCGAGTACCTGCGCACCAGGGGCCGGCCGATTGGGCGGTCCAGGAAGGTTTAAAACTCCTGGCTGAAAAGATGCCTCCCGGTGCCGATATAGCCGGGGTCGGGGTAACCGGCAGTGCCCGCAAAAAAAAGGGCACTAAAACCCCCTGCCCGTTCCGTCTTCTTGCCCACCGCGGTTCATCGGGCAAGTGCGAAGGGACTTTTGCAGCAGAAAATTTGGACGGGGCTATTGTGATTTGCATTAAAATATAATATTATATCCCTGAAAAGAGAAAGCACAAGCTGTAGTGAGAGGTGGTGGTAAATGATCTGAAGCGGGAATATGGTGTATTGCCTGTTATCCGAAACTACATTAAGAAAGGAAAAGGGGGTTTATTAAAGAATGCGAAAGCTACTAATGCTGTTGATTGTTCCGGCTTTGCTGTTTGGTCTTTTAATCGTAGGGTGTGAGCCCGAACCTGAAGAGCCGGTGGAGCCCGAACCTGAAGAGCCGGTAGAAGTTGAGCAGGAAGTATCGGTAGCAATCGGTGCTGAACCGGAAAGCCTTGACCCGAATAAAATGACTTCAGCACCTGCAGCCACGGTTTCCGAACACATGGTTGAAAACTTGATTTATCTAAATGAAGACGGTGAGTTGGAACCGGCGCTGGCCACAAACTGGGAAGTGGAAGATGACGGTTGGGCTTACTTGATCGAGCTGCGTGAAGGGGTCACTTTCCACGACGGTGAGCCTTTCAATGCCGAAGCTGTGAAGTACAACCTTGACCGTTTCATGGGCAAAGGTGAATTTGAAGGAGAAGACAAAGCTGTCTTTGAATTTCTCCTTGGTGAAGTAGACGAGGTTGAAGTTGTAGACGAATATACTGTTCGAATCCACATGGAAGAATTGTTTGCGCCGCTTATTACCCACCTTTCTCACTCTTTCATTGCCATCCACAGTCCGGCATCGATAGAAGCGCTCGAGGAAGACGAAGATATTGAAGCTCCGGTCGGAACCGGTCCATATAAGTATGCCGGTTGGGAGCGCGGTGAGCAGATTGTCATGGAAAGAAACGAAGATTACTGGGGTGAGGCACCCCAGATTGAAAAGGCCACCTTTAAGTTCGTTCCTGAAGGCAGCTCCCGGGTGATTATGCTTGAAACCGGAGAAGTAGATGCAGTAATGGATATTCCTTTTGCTGAAATTGAGCGCCTTGAAGGAGTAGAAGGCTTGGAAGTGGTATTTGAAGTAAGTGTTCGCACCGTTTATATTGGCTTAATCATGGAAAGCGAACTGTTTAAAGATAACAAAGAACTACGCCAGGCTTTAAACTATGCAATCGACAAGCAGGCCATAGTTGATGCCATCTTTGCCGGAGCGTATGAGCCCTCTTCAGCACCGATCGTACCGGCCGTTTTTGGTTATCACCAGGTAGGCCCTTACGATTACGATCCGGAAAAAGCCATGGAACTGATGGCGGAAGCCGGCTATGAAGATGGCTTCGAAATGGAGCTCTTCCACCCGACCGGGCGCTACCCGATGGATGAAACAGTAGCTGAAACAGTGCAGGGTATGCTGGCAGAAGTAGGTGTAGAGGCTAACCTGACCACCTACGATTGGGGCACCTATCTGGAAATGATCAACCAGGAAGACCCTGCCGATGCAGAGCACGATGCATTTATGCTTGGTTGGGGCACTGTAACCTGGGACGGTGATTACGGCCTCTATCCTCTGCTGCACTCCGATGAGTGGCCTCCGGCGAGCAACCGGGCTTACTATGCAAATGAAGACGTAGACGCCCTCCTGGAAGAAGCAAGAAGAGAATTGGATCCGGATGTGCGCGAAGAACTGTATGCTGATGCGATAGAAATCATCTGGGACGATGCGCCGTGGATCTTCCTCTATGACCAGGTCCAGGTTAATGCCGAACTTGACAGGGTCGAAGGGCTGATCCATCATCCGCTGGAAAACATCTCGGTCTGGGATGCTTACATTGTCGAGTGATTTTAGCGGGCTTATCCCGGAAAGGTATTCCAGGGTAAACTAAGATAGTCGTTAAGGGGCAGGGCAAACCGGGCGGTTTGATGTCTGCAGGTGTCTTGCCCCTTTCCTTGTAATTTGTTGTTTTAAGTATTGATATTAACGGTCCGTCTGGGCTGGCGACTTTTTGATTTCTTATCACAGAACTGAGAATTACAGCGAACAGGAATGCCCGCAGGCAGGAGCTGTGAAATTCGCCGCGGCC
>PUNU01000136.1 GCA_003551865.1 Syntrophomonadaceae bacterium | reverse complement strand
GTCTCCGGATCTCCATCTCCGCGGTCTCGGCCCCGGACAGGGCCAGCAAATCTGCAATCCGTGCGCCCTTGTCGGTGAGCCGCCGGTACTCCTGGATACTCAACAGGACATGCGCTGGTCGTCCCCGATCGGTAATGAATACCGGCCCCTGCCGAGCGGCCCTCTTGGCACGTCCCACATCCTGATTGAGTTCGCGGCTTGTGATCGTGGTGATGTTCATCGGCGGCTCTTGCCTCAGGCATGCCCAAGCCTGATTGTAGTTATGTTGCTACAGGCAGTCAACGTGAAGAGGGGAGAGACTGGCACCGCGGGACACCCACTCGACCGATGGAGGAACACGCCCCCGACCGGTCAACTAGCTGGGTGTCTCGCTGTAGCTCCGAACGCCGACGGCAAAGCGACAACCAAAGAGCCGAGGTGCTGTTCCTGGGCGGTCATCCGCGTTTCCAGATGGGCCACTCGATCCCGAATGTCGTCCAACTTCACGTCCATTGAGCGTAGCTGCCCCAGGATCAGGTTCTCGGGCTCGCTCATCTCCATCTCCAATCGATGCGAGCGATCTCAACCTACTACGATCCCTCGTGCCCAGCAATAAGGCGACCGCGCTCGGCCGGGGTCCACTGTACCCCGACCGGCCAACAAGGTGGGTGTCCTGGAGTTAAGCCGCCATCCCTGAGCCACACAATCAGGTTACTGTCCCCGGAATGCCCGACGGTTAGCACAGCGGCCATCGTCTCCGTCACTATCGGGCTGCCGCCACGGCTTGATGTTTCTGAGTTCGGCCTCGAGTTCTCGCTCTGCAACTTCCGTATCGTGGGCGGCCTGCGCTCGCAACCAATAACCGCTGGAGAGACCAAAAAACCGACACAGCCTCAGGTCCGTATCTGCTGTGATCGCGCGTCTTCCGTTTGCGATTTCGCTGATACGCTGGGCCGGCACACGAATTTCCTTGGCCAGACGGTACTGAGTAACCCCCATCGGGCGCAGAAACTCTTCCTTTAGGAGTTCACCCGGCGTAATCGGGTCCAGCTCGCTCATAATGCCTCCGCATCAGTGGTAATCAACGATTTCCACATCCTCCGCTCCCGCATCGCTCCACCGGAAACACCGGCGCCATTGATCGTTGACACGAATACTGTACTGCCCGGATCGCTTGCCTTTGAGAGCCTCGAGCCGATTACCCGGCGGTACCTTCAGATCCTCCAAGCGGCCGGCAATCTCCAATTGTCGGAGCTTCCGCCGCGCCGCATCCGCGCTGCCTCATAGACCGCATTGCGGTCACGCCTGCCGACCGCGATGACCATGATGGAGGCACTGCGGGACCCCCACTCGACCGACGGAGGAACACGAAGCCTCCGACCGGTCAACCAGGTGGGAGTCCTGCAGTAGTGCGCTCTCTGGATGACCAACACACTGATCTATTTTTTTTAAGGGCCACGGCGAGGTCGCCCCCACCCTCTTGGCCACGGGGCCCGCGAACGTTGCGATTCCTGCCGTGGTGGTCTAAGAGGTCGAGACAGGAATCGCGTACTCCAGAAACCCGAACGAGCGCAGCGAAGAACCTACCCGGACGGGACGTCCGGAGCATGGCTCAGCATGTCGTCGAATTCCACTCAGGGTGACGAGGAGCCGTTATCTTCCACGACAATGACCAGCTGCCCCGTCGGATCGGGCCAGGTCGGCGGCACATATCCATCACCTCCCACAAGGATGAGCAATGCGGTGCCGGAATTCTGAGCCTGGACCTGGAAGGTCACAGCAAAGTCACCGCCGGCGATCCTGATGGGTTCAGCATTGTTCACCTCAACCACCCCCTCGATGCTCGCTGTCCCGTCCGGTGGCGCAGAATCCACCTTATCCTCCATGCCAATCTCTTGAATCAATCGCGGGTCATCAACCAAAACGTAGTTGATATTCAGACCGCTGGCGGGGGCGGGCCCGCGCTCCGGGTCCAGAATCACTGCCGCATTCCGAAATTCGTCCTTTGGTATCGTCAGCTCTGATGGCGGGCTAACTGAAGCAGCGAATGTGACAAAGGGCAGTGTCGCTGGGTCGGTGCCTGGTGTGGCGCCAGAGTCATTTCCCGGTGTTCCAGCCGCAGAGCCAGTGATCGAGACCGACCAATCACCTGTTGAATCGACGTCTAGAAAGTAGGATCCCGCAGTGAGGTTTTCGACCCGCGTATCCGACACATCGCCCGTCTTGGCCGTGAGAAGAGAAAGGCGCTCTGCGTCAGAATCTAACAGCCAAACGACGAATGCACCCTCGCCAGTGTGAGCAAGTTCGAATGTCACAGCGCCGCTGGTTTGGACCGCAAATGAGGTCACATCTGACCCCGTGCCAGTGATCACCTCTGTCGCAGGCGCAGAAATCCCATTCGGGTCATCCTCAATCGCCTGAGCATCAGTCAAACTGTCGTCGCCACCACAGCCGGCGAGGGACAAAGTCGATAACGCCAAAACCATGACTGCCATCGCATGAAAGCGAGTGCGCAAATTTGAATACACGTCGTGTTCCCCCTTGCAGCAGCGAGTAGGCCGCCTGGACACTACATGGTCCGGACTTTTCAATCGAGCACCCGCGGAGTGACGAATACCAGGAGCTCAGCCTTATCGGACTGGGCAATGCGGTTGCGGAACAGGTTACCCAGAATCGGAAGGTCTCCGAAGAAGGGCACGGATTCCAGGCTCTCCAGGTTCGTGATCTCGTAGACCCCACCGAGCACCACGGTCTCCCCGTTGGCAACGACGACCTGAGTCTCGACCTCTCGCTTGTTGATCAGCGGGTTGCCCTGCACGGTACGCGAGAAGTCCGGCTCGTCCTTGGTCACCTTGATGGCCATGATCACATTCCCGTTTGGCGTGATCTGAGGTGTCACTTCGGTCAACAGCACAGCGTCTCGAAACTCCACCTGCGTGCCCTGATCACCCACACTCAGGAACGGGATCTCCTGGCCCTGTTTGATGGTGGCGGTCTCCCCGTTTGCGGTGATCACGCGGGGGCTCGAGATGATCTCGCCCCGGCCTTCCACCTGCAGCGCACTCAACTCAAGATCTAGCAACAAGTCAGGACGAAGGATTGTGAAGGCCACGCTCGGCGCGTCAGGCACCGGCAATGCGACGTTCAAACGATCATTGATCGCTGGGATGCCCGCACCCCTCGCGATCTGGTCGGAGCCATCGAGGGTCCCGGATACGCCGCTTCGCGTCCTTCCGGTCTCATCGACGCCGGTAACCCCAAACCGCACCCCCAGATCCCGGCGGAAATTGTCGTCCGCGATCACCACGCGGGTCTCGATCAGCACTTGCTGCGTGGGCACGTCAAGGCGCTGGACCAGACGGCGGATCGCGTCGATCTGATCCTGGGTGTCGCGAACGATCAGGGTATTGGTCCGGGCATCGACCGCGACGCTGCCCCGATCGGACAGGAAGGACATGCGCCGCTCTACGCCATCCACCGCGCGTCGTGCTTCGTCACGGTCGTAGATCAGCCGCCGGATCGATTCCGCCTGAGTAAAGTTCACGGAGATGAACTCGGTACGCAGGGGCGCCAGGTCCTCCTGCTCCTTCTGGGCCTCGAGTTCGCGGCGCTCGCGCTCCGCGATCTCCTCGCGGGGCGCCACGTAAATCACGTTGCCCGTCATGCGCTTGTCCAGGTCGCGGACCCTCAGCACGATGTCCAGGGCCTGGTCCC
>PUNU01000213.1 GCA_003551865.1 Syntrophomonadaceae bacterium | reverse complement strand
CTCTGGGGAGTGTCGCTGGCCGCCGCCATTGTTGTCGGGGTGGGATTCGGTATCCTGATTACTCGCCCCAGGTTTCGTTTTCTTGCCCCTGTGCTGGTAAACATTGTAAATATCGGGCAGACAGTGCCCAGTCTTGCCGTTCTGGCTATTTTTATGGGCATCCTGGGCATGGGTTTCAGGACGGCGGTCTTTGCCATTTTTCTTTACTCTATTTTGTCTATCCTGCGCAATACCTATGCCGGGATAATGGGGGTAGCGCCGGACATTCTAGAGGCTGCCAGGGGTATGGGAATGAGTCCGTTAAGAATACTGCTGCGGATCGAACTGCCCCTGGCCCTGGCGGTCATCATGGCCGGGGTCCGCACCGCTTCCGTAGTCAACGTAGGGGCGGCCACCCTGGCTACTTTTATTGCCGGCGGCGGCCTCGGTACCATTATTGTTACCGGACTGGCTGTTATGCGCGACCAGATGTTCCTGACCGGAGCGGTTATGGCCGCAAGCCTGGCCGTTCTCCTGGACTATCTGTTAAGTATTGTAGAGGCAGAAGTATCATAGAACAACAGACAGGGGCAGCTGCAGGTTGCCGACTGTATCCGGCAGCCCGGTTGCCAGATGCACTTTTTCTATGTTAAGCTATATGAAAGATGAACGAGGTTATAAATTATTTAGCTGGAGTTCATCTTACAAACTAATCGGGCATTTGGAGCAGTCTGCTGTTTTTCTCGATTAAAGAATCTAAGCTGCGGATTGCCCAAAAGCATAAATTATCCTTCTCTCCGAGATTATTATCTGAAGGGGGTTATAAAGCATGAAAAGCAAGAAGAGGCTTTTTACTATGGCAGCAGTAGTGCTGGCCGGTTTAATGCTGTCGGTGTTTGCGATCGGCTGCGAGCCGGCAGAGCCGACTGTTGATGTAGGTTCCAAGGAGTTTACCGAACAGTTAATCCTGGGACAACTGACAATACTGGTGCTTGAAGATGCCGGTATTCCGGTCCGCGACCAGACCAACCTTGGGGGGACGGACGTTAACCGGACGGCCCTGGAAACCGGGGAAACTGACGTATACTGGGAGTACACCGGGACAGCCTGGCTGACATTCTTCGAAGAAGAAGAGCCGATTACCGATCCGGATGAAGCCTACCAGCTGGTAAGTGAAAGAGATCTTGAAAACGATTTGATCTGGGGAGCTTATGCTCCGTTTGACAACACCTATACCCTGATGATGCGTCAAGAGCATGCAGACGAGCTGGGCATTGAAACCATCAGCGAGCTGGCTGAATGGGTCGAGGAACAGCAGGAAGCCGGGGAAATAGTAGAGTTTGCCACCGACCATGAGTTCATGGTCAGGGAAGACGGCTATCCTGCCCTGCAGGAGCTCTACGGCTTTGAATTTGACGAGGTTTATGACATGGCCATCGGTCTCACCCATGAAGCCCTGCGTGACGGTGATGTTGACGTAGCGATGGGTTTTGCTACCGACGGAAAAATCGCGGAGCTGGACCTGGTAAATCTCATTGACGACCAGGGATTCTTCCCGGTTTATAACCCCGCCCCTGTATTCAGGGCGGAAATGCTGGAAGAATACCCGGAAATGGAAAACTTGTTGGCCGATGTTGCCGCTCTCCTTGATACTGACACCATGATTCATTTGAACTACCTCGTTGATGTCGAAGATGAAGATCCGAGGGATGCAGCCCGCGAATTTCTGACGGATCACGGGCTAATCACAGAGTAAGGAAATCTACCTTTACTGCAAATATATAAGGCAATTGTCGCACAAGATGAAAGTTGTATCGGGAGAGAAGGATATCTGTTAAGCGGTAAAAAAGAAGGCTTTTTAAGCCTTCTTTTTTACAATTACTCTGCCATTACCACTGAAAAAATCAAACCTGCTTCTATTCCTTTCGGGCCCCTTCGGGCCTGCAAAAGATGAGTTTTGCCCCAAAAGATGATATAATAATAGATGTATAATCGAACCTGTTTTATAAGCACAGGTTTTATTAATTGTCATAGAAGGAGGTGAACAGCCTGGTTAATAACTGCCAGGCTGGTCCATTGAGCGAAAGAGGAGTTGTCGTAAGCAAACCTTATAACCGTTTAAGCCGGGAGCAGATTGAATTAATCGATAAGATATCGCTGGCGCTTTTGGAAAACCCGGGGATTCTCTGCTACCATGAAGAGAGTGTTAGCCTGCTGGAAAAGGCCGGTGCCACTGCCAAAGCCACCCGCGAAGGCGAACATGAGGCCTGGTGGGTGAGCATCCCGGCCAAAGTGGTCAAAGAAGCCCTGGAGTCGGCGCCTTCAAAAATTGTGCTCGGTGCCCGCGATCCCGAAAACCGGGTTATTCTCGATGCCGAAAGTTACAGGACCCATTTTGGTTCCGGTTCCGAAACCAACTACTGGGTTGAGGCGAAGCCGGAAGTTTTTAAGTCCAGGGAAGACGGTCATGAACGCACCTTTCCCCTGCTGACCAAGCAAAGGGGCAGTGTGGACCTGCTTTGTCGTTCAGCGCACCTTGCGGAGCAGCTGGAAAACCTGGACTTTTTTATCCGCAACGTCAATGTCCAGGATGAGGATATTACCACGGATAACAAAGACGTAAATGTATTTTTCTCTTCCCTTAACAATATAACAAAACCGGTAATCGGTGGGGTTGCCGATTTTAACCAGCTGGAAAAAGTAGTGGAAATGGCCGAGACAATTACCGGGGGCCGGGACGAGCTGGTTAAAAACCCCGTAGTATCCTTCATAACCAGCGTGATAAAAAGCCCCCTGCAGGTGGTGGCGGAAACCGCCGAGAAACTGGTTGCCATAGCCAGGCTGGGGCTGCCCGTGGTTATTTCCACCTCTCCGCAGGGAGGTTCCACTGCGCCCATAGACGAGGTGGGTATGGTAGCCCAGGTTAACGCCGAAGCCCTGGCCGGAATAACGATCAACCAGCTGGCCGGCCCCGGGGCGCCGGTTATTTACGGCGCCGTGCCTGTGCGCGCCCGGATGGACGACCTGCATGACATGTACGGAGTGCCGGAATTCTGTCACTACACCATGGCCTGCGCCCAGATGGCCCGTTACTACGGGGTGCCCTGTTATTCTACAGCCGGGGTCGGCGATGCCAAGGTGCCCGGCATTCAGGCTTCGGTAGAAAAAGTCTATACCCATACGGCGGTTCCTTTTGCCGCTCCCGACCTGGTGCATTATTCCTTTGGCCTGCTTGATAAAACCCAGATCTTTTCCCCGGAACAGGCGGTGCTCGACAATCACCATATCGGTATGTCCAAGTTTTTATATCGTGAAAGCGGTGTCACCGAGGAATCGGTTGATAAGACGATCAAGATGATCCAGGATGTGATGAACAGCCCTTACCGCATGTATGCCCGCTATGCCAGGCCTCTTTTACGCCGGGGGGAAATCTTTGCCGGTTTTCCCTTTGAGGGAGAGCTGGAAGACCAGGATCAAACCCTGCTTAAGGTCCATGAGCATATGGAAGAGCTGGAGAAACGTGAGCCCAAGCACCTGCCGGAAGACGTCTGTGCAAAGATTTTCGAAAAAATACCCGGGCTGCTGCCCCGGCTGAATCCCTACAAGTAAAAGCATCGATTAATTTATGTGAAGAAAAATAAGAGACGTTCAAGAACTCGAGGAGGGAGTAATTTGAAAGAAGAATTGATTGAAGGTATTGTGCAAAACGTCCTGCAGGGGCG
>PUNU01000275.1 GCA_003551865.1 Syntrophomonadaceae bacterium | reverse complement strand
TTCAGCGGACTGACTATTCCAACCCTTTTATTATCCGGTGGTGAAAGCTTGCCATTTCTTAAAGAAGCAACAAAAAAGCTTGACAATGCTTTGCCTAACAGTAAAATTGCAATCCTTGAAGGCCAGGAACACGATGCAGCCCAAACTGCTCCGGATCTATTTGCAGATGAGGTAATAAAATTTGCCCGGGAATAAGGTTTAACAATTTAAAGCAAAGTATCAGTTGGATGTATCGTGGCCTATAAAAATTTTCTTTTTTGTATTATATAGAAGTAGAGGAGGAAAAATTATGTTCACAGTAACTTCCCCGGATGGAACCCGGATTGCTTTCGAAAAAACAGGAGAAGGGCCGCCACTGGTACTGCTGCCTGCCGGGGGCGGAAATGATCACACCCGGTGGGAATTGGGTGGGGTGCGCGAAACTTTTGCCGGGCAGTTTACAACTTATGCCGTCGACACGCGCGGCCTGGGACAAAGCGGAGATGCCGACGATTACAGCCTGGAAAGGGAGTTTGAGGATGTAGCGACCGTTGTTGATTCAATTAATGAACCGGCAAATTTGCTTGGTCATTCATTTGGAGCATTACTGGCTCTGAACACAGCGCTGCTCACCGACAACCTGCGAACGCTGATATTGTATGAACCCCCCATAAAAGTCGGGGAACATGAGCTATATTCCAAAGAGGTGCTGGGCGAACTTGAACGGCTGCTTGAAAAAGGAGAAAAGGAAAAGTTTCTTGCTACCTTCCTGCAGAATGTCGGAGGTGCTTCAACAGCCGAAGTTGATATGCTTCGCAAGGCGCCCAACTGGCAGAGCCGGGTCGACGCAGCCCATGTAATTCTACGCGGCCTGCAGGCAGTAGGTAATTACAGGTTTGAAGCCGACAGATTTGCAGAGGTTAAAACGCCAACATTACTGTTAACCGGAAGCGAGAGCCCTCCACTAATGAAAAATGCTACAGAAGCTGTTCATCAAGCGCTGCCAAACAGCCGCATTGTAACCTTCGAAGGGCACGGTCATGTCGCTACGCTTACTGCAACCGACCGCTTTATTGACGAGGTAGTCTCATTTATTAATAATCACTGATCAGGACAACATTTAAGCGTTTTCTGTTTGCATCTAACCAAAAATGGAGGATTAACAATGATGCACGCCTATGGAACAGTTATGCTGCCTGCTGGAATAAAACTCCCCTTTGTTGAACAGGGTGATCCGGAGGGGGAGGCAGTCTTATTTCTGCACGGTTTTGCAGGCTCCTGCCACTCTTTTGACCAGGTGCTGCCCCTTCTTCCGGATTCTTTTCACGCCCTTGCTTTTACACAGCGCGGGCATGGTAATGCAAACCAACCATTGAAAGGTTACCACCTGCAGGATTTCGCTTCAGATGCCAGGGGATTTTTGGATTCATTCGGCCTTCAGAAAGCTGTAGTAGTGGGTCACTCCATGGGAGCTGCTGTAGCTATGAAGTTTGCCTTGAACTATCCAAACCTCACTGCAGGGTTAATACTGGTGGGTTCCGGCCTGCCAAAACGAGGCGATCAGGCTGTGCAGGATTTTTGGGAATCAACAGTTTCAAAGCTGGAAGACCCTGTTGACCCGGAATTCGTCCGCAGCTTTATAGAAAATACCCTTGCCCGGCCGATTCCACCCAATGTGCTTGAAAGGCTGGTCCGGGACAGCCTGAAAGTACCGGCACATGTGTGGAAGGAAGCTTATAAAAACCGTATGAATGAAGATTTTACCGGCGAGATCAAGAAAATACAGGCTCCTACTTTAATTATCTGGGGTGACAGGGACAAAAAAACCAGCCGCAGCGAACAGGAAGCACTTTTAACAGGTATACCCGGTTCCCAGCTCCTGGTTTATCAGGGCACAGGGCACGAACTTCATATTGAAGAACCCGAACGTTTTGCTTCAGATCTTGTCAAATTTATCAAAAAGATTCCGGGCTACGGTAAGTCTTAGGAAAGCTGAAAGCTAAAGTGCGCCTTTATCAACAAGAAAGTTAAATATAGTTTGGGCCAATTGTAATTGTTCATGTTTATATATAACTTGTTGTTCTTGCTTGTCGCACAGATAATGTTGCTATCAATAAAAGCATATAATCCCAGGCCCAACCTTTTGCATGATCTTCCATAACTAAAACCCAACTGCAGTCAGCCTGGATAATGCTGTAACACATTGTCAAAGAAACTGGCGATTTTCTCAGCGATCGGCTCAGGGGCAACCATCGGGGCAAGGTGCCCCAGCTCCGCAAACTCATGTACGGTAGCCTGCGGGACGTGCTCTATAACATAACTCACTCCTGCATGGAACCAGGAATGGACATTCGAACGGCCTCCCTGCATTAGCAGCACAGGTGATGAAATCTTCGCCAGCATTGAGGGGTCCGTTGCACTCGGACCCCGGTAATCATTGCCCTGTTGGATTCCCATTAATAGCGTCAATTGCTCAGTGGACAAAAACAAGTAGTGGGCCATTACCCTGGACGCTACCGACGATTTCATTACCTTCATCAGAGACAGCACGGTGAATCTGCTTCTCAGCTTTGACAATCTCTCCTATTATATCTGTTCCTTTTTAACCCGGCTCAATATTATGATTAAGGTGAAATATATTGTCAGGGTCGTACTTGCTTTTTACCGCGGCTAACCGCCGGTAGTTTTCTTCTCCGCCGTAACCGGCTATAGTGCGCTCCGTGCCCTCGTCAACAGTCAGGTTGAGATAACCGCCCCCGGTAGAATACGGGGCCATGTCGGAGCGAAGACCATTGACCCAATCCCTGTTTCTTTCGTCATCATTTGGGTCAGACCAGATGCCAAAAGGATAGACATGCCACAGCGCATCTAAGTCAGCCATCGGCCATCCTTTTGCCTCGCGTGGGATACAGCCTCCCCAGGTTGAAAGAGCCTGGATAGACTTAGAAGGGACAGGCATGTTGTAAGCGCGGGCGCAAAACTGTTTTACGGCCTGGTCGGGTAGATTTTTAAGGTGTTCCGATGTTACGTGGTGATGGTTACCAAATTCCACTTCTTCAAGGTCCTGGATATCTGCGTAGGGCATCTCCATAATCATTTCTCCATCAGGGTCCAGTTCAAGCAGTGGCGCCGCCGCCTGCCTTGCTTCCGGTTCCGGACCGGCATAGACCATTATAATGAACAGGGCAAGCTTGTTGACAAGATCAGAGGGCACAAACTCTTCGGAAGGAGCAGTCATAAATACAAGCTCACCACAAAGTTCATCCGGAGCACCGGTTTCAAACATGTCGCGGAAGAGCTCCGTAACTTTAACGCCTTCCTCGGGCGGAAAAACCAGCATGAACATGGTTGCATTTTCGAGGGGATAAAGACCAAAAGTTAACTCCGTGACCACCCCGAAATTGCCACCTCCTCCATGCAGCGCCCAGAACAGTTCCGGGTGTTCCTCTTCACTGACTGTAAGAACTTCGCCAGTGGCCGTAACCAGTTCTACGGAAAGAAGATTATAGCAAGACAGCCCGAATTTACGAGACAGGTAGCCCCAACCCCCGCTGAGCGAAAGCCCTGCTACCCCTACAGTGGGGACGGTGCCCCCCGGTGTGGCCAGGTTGTGCTGGCGGCAGGCGCTGTCAACATCTCTCCAGATTGCCCCGCCACCAACACGGACGGTACGGGCACCGGGATCAACCCGGACGGTATTCATGGCGCGCATATCAATCACCATTCCTCCGTCGCTG
>PUNU01000276.1 GCA_003551865.1 Syntrophomonadaceae bacterium | reverse complement strand
TCACCGGGACCCGCCCCCACAATATGTATTAACGGTTTTGCCATTCCAGCACCGGCTCCTTTCGCGAAATGATTAATGAAAAATAGGACAGCTCATCCCCGCTTACCGCCTTTAAATCGGTAATAACCCTTTCTTCGGGGTGCCCGCAGGACATGACCAGGACGCTTCCCTCCAGGCGGCCGGAGGCTTCCAAAAGCTCCACGATCTGCCCGTAGCAGCGGGCCACCTTGAACAGGACCAGGGTCTCAAACCCGTTCAACTCTTCTGCATCCAGTTCTTCCGCCGCCTTCCCCGGCAGCAAAGCCACCTTCTCGTCGCCGAAGGCCAGGGGTACCCCTGAAGCCGCCGCCGCGGCCGAGAAAGAGGTGATCCCGGGTACGGTGCAGACCGGGTAACCGGCCTCCTCGAGGTGGTGGTAAAGGTAGATGTAGGTGCTGTAGAGCATGGGATCGCCCAGGGTTAAAAAGGCTGTATCCTGCCCCTCCTCAAGCCTCTCCTGCACCGCCTTCCGGGCTGTTTGCCAGGAATCTTCCAGGCGGGCCCGGTCCCTGGTCATGGGAAAGTCGATCGTGAGCAGGTCTGCTTCCGGCCTGGTAAAGCGGCCGGCAATCCTGAAAGCCGTGCTTTCCTTTTCCCTGCCTGTTACCGGCGCTGCCACGCAGTCGACTTCCTGCAAAATGCGCACCGCCTTATAGGTTAAAAGCTCCGGGTCGCCCGGCCCCACCCCGATGCCGTAAAATTTACCTTTCATCAGCACCCTCCTTCCCGTAATATCGGGGACGGCCCTTATTATTACTAGAACTGTCCCCGGGTCTAACATGATCCGGCCTGGTAGCAGAAACAATAAATACCGGGCTTAAAGGCTGCAAAGCCCTCTTCTTACCCATCTCCCGTGACCTGGCAATGGAGGCCTGGATAAAAGAAATTTCTTTAAACCCTTTTCTTTCAAGCAACTGCAGGGACTCCTGCAAAGTCTCCAGCAGGATGCAGTTTATGACCATGATCCCGCCCGGGACCAGCAGCTCAAAGCCCCGGCCGATAATCAGCTCCAGTTCGCCGCCGCTTCCTCCAACCATAATTCGATCCAGCTCCCGGGGCAACTCGTTCCCGCTCAGCACCTCTGAAGCGCTTGCCTCCAGCACCATCACATTTCGGACCCCGAATTTTTCGCAGTTGGCCCTGACCAGTTCTGCCGCTTCCCTGCCACGCTCCACGGCGTAAATACGCCCTCCGGGCATCAGCAGGGCCATCTCGCAGGTGAGCCCCCCGCTGCCGGCTCCCACATCGAGGACCGCCTGCCCTTCCCTTAACCTCAGCTTTGAAAGGGTCAGGCAGCGGATTTCCTCCTTGCTTAAAGGCACCTCTCCCCGCTCGAATAAGTGATCGGGAATTCCGGGCACAACATACCTTTTTCCTGAAGTCATGGTCCTTCCCCCTACGGGAGCCCAGCCATTCAATGCCAGCTAAACTTAAGCACTATAGCTTTACCTGCAGCCCCCTTTTACTAAGATATCCAGAAACAGCTTATATAAAGCTGATATGAGAAACTTTCCCCGTAATACAACCTGACAAGTGAAGCGTCCCTCTGTCATCCCCCTGTCACCTTTCGATAATCACCAGGTTCAGCTTTGAGGCTTCATAGCCGGTGAAATCCTGCGGCCTGCCGGAACTGATCTTTTCTTCCGGGTAAGAAAGGTCTTCTCCCAGATAAATTCTTTTTTCTGTAAGCCCCGCTTCCACCAGCCTGCGGCAGATCAGGGCCGGGGTATGCTTGGGATCGGTAAAAACCACCAGCCGTTTGCTATTTTCAGCCAGCTGGGCCAGGTCGTCCAGGCTGCGGCCGTGCAGGCTGATAAAACCGGCTTCATGCCAGCACAGCCCCAGCCTGGCAAAAAAGTACTGTATAGCGCTGATACCCGGGTAGACTTCAAGTGAGTCGCGGCCAAAGGCCCCGGCCAGCTTCGGCAGGAAGCTGTAAATGCCGGTATCGCCAGAGACGAGGACGGCAATTTTCTTCCCGTCCCTTTTCTGCCTGATTACCTCTATTACCGGATCCAGGCGGCCCGTGATTTCAATCGTTTCCTTTTTCATGTCTTCGAACAGGGCCAGGCTGCGCCTGCCGCCGACCAGGATATCGCACCCGGCTGCCTTTTCCACCGTTACCGGCGGCAGGTAGGCTTTAGCGCCCGGGCCCACCCCCAGCACATAAATCTTTTCCACTTTAGAACTCCTCCAGTATTCGCCCGGCTTCTTCGTCCTGGCCGAGCAAGCCGCGCCTGAAATTAAAAAGCACCGTCCCGATCTTCACCTCACCAAACAGGTAGTCACCAGCCCTGCTGCTCACATCATCCGCCAGCCGGTCAAACAACTTTTCATCCCCGAGACCGGCCAGGAGTTCGACCATATCCTCGGTAGTGGTCATTTCCCGCAGTTTCCGGGCTTCCTCCGCCCCGCCCCCGAGCAGGGCCGCCCGGGCGGCAAAAATTTCAAAGCGGGCATCGGCCAGGCGGCTGTGAGTGTTAAAAATCCCTGCCGTTACTTTGATCAGCTTGCCGATATGCCCGATCAAAAGCACCTTTTCATACTCCAGCTCCAGGCAGCGGTCGAGAGCAAAGCCGACCAGGTTGCCAATCTTAACCACCCCTTTTTCCGGCAGGTGAAAATGCTCAAGGGCCAGTTCTCGGCCGTAATTACCTGTGACCAGCACCGCCGGCCCCCGGCAAACATGACGGACTGCTTTCAGTTCCAGGGCCAGGGTGTCTTTGTAGGATTGCTCCGACATCGGTTCAACCAGGCCGCTGGTCCCCAGGATGGAAAGGCCGCCAGTAATGCCGAGCCTGGCGTTGAGGGTCTTTTTAGCCAGGCGCTCTCCGTCGGGGATGCTGATTTCAACTTCGACACCTTCCCCCGCCGGCAGGACAGAGCCAGCCTCATCCAGGATCATCTTTTCCGGGACCGGGTTGATAGCCGGCCTGCCTACCGCTACCTGCAAGCCCGGCTTGGTCACTACCCCGACCCCGCGGCCGGCGGTAATCCTCACACCCGGCTCAGGAGCAAGTGCCGCCCGGGCATAGATATCCGCGCCGTCGGTAATATCCGGATCGTCACCGGCGTCTTTTCGCACTGAACAGCACGAAGAGCCCCGGCTCAGCCGGATATTCTCCACGGCCACTTCCAGGCGAACGCCGGATGGAGTATCAATACTCACCTCGCCCAGCTTCTTCCCGCTAAAAAGCATGGCCACCGCCGCCTTTGCCGCCGCGGCAGCACAGGAACCGGTGCTCCTTCCCCGGCGCAGCCTGCGCCCTTCAACCACTGTATTTTCCCAGTTCATCTGCACGTACCTCCTCCCACATGACAGGGGGACGTTTCACTTGTCATGTTGAGCCTTCGCCAGCCGGAGCAGGCCGTTGATAATTGCCACCGCCACCGTGCTGCCACCCTTGCGCCCGCGGATTGTGATATGAGGAATCCTGGTTTTAAGCAGTTCCTCCTTCGATTCCGCAGCTTCCACGAAACCAACCGGCACGCCAATTACCAGGGCCGGATCTGCCTCTTTTTCATCCACCAGGCGAAGCAGTTCGTACAGGGCGGTTGGAGCATTGCCAATCACATATAACCCCTGCGGGTACTGCAAGGCGGCACGCCTGATGTTGATCATCGACCGGGTCAAGCCCGTTTCCAGGGCTGCGGCCCGGGTCTCTTCATCCGCCACCAGG